>NZ_JBSHAP010000018.1:0-92677 GCF_053611565.1 Kitasatospora sp. NPDC054795 | reverse complement strand
GCCCCGTACTCACGGGGCTCCGGCCGCGGTCGCAGGCCTTGCCTTGATAGTGATTGGCCACTAACTTGGAACTCATGGCGAAGTCGAGCATCCGGATGAGCGCGGAGGAGCGGCGCGAGAGCGTCGTCCGGGCCGCCCTGATCGAGTTCGCCCGGGGTGGGTACCACGGCACCTCCACCGAGGCGATCGCCCGCCGGGTGGGCGTCTCGCAGCCGTACCTGTTCCGGCTGTTCCCGGGCAAGCAGGCGATCTTCGCCGCGGCTGCCGAGCGCTGCGTCGAGGAGACCTGGCGGGTGTTCGACGAGGCCTCGGCCGGACTGTCCGGCGAGGAGGCCGCCGACGCGATGTCCGCCGCGTACATGAGCCTGGTCGAGGACCGTGACCAGCTCATGATGCAGATGCAGCTCTACGTCTCGGTCTTCGCGGCCCGGGCGGCCGGCGAGGAGGAGGTCGGCGAGACCGCCCGACGGCTGTGGGAGGGCCTGTTCGACCGGGTCAGGATCCGGATCGGCGGCGACATGAAGGGCGCCACGCGGTTCTTCGCGTACGGGATGCTGATCAACACCATGGTGGCGCTGGGCTATCCGCCGGACCACCGGATGTGGAGCGGCTTCGACGGGTGCGAGGAGCCCGGGGCGCCCGAGTAGCCGGGCCGCGCGACGGTGTCCGTGCGGCCTTTTTTCGGTCCACGAAAGTTATTGAGCAATAACTACCTAGAGGAAACTGGGGGACGTCATGACGGAGAAACCGACCATGGGCAGAACCGCGGTCTGGACACTGGTGATCGTCAGCGCGGCCAGTTTCATGGCCGCCCTGGACAACCTGGTGGTCACCACCGCACTGCCGTCGATCCGCGAGGAACTCGGCGGCGGGCTGTCCGACCTCGAATGGACGGTCAGCGCCTACACCCTGAGCTTCGCCGTGCTGCTGATGTTCGGCGCCGCGCTCGGCGACCGCTTCGGCCGCCGACGGATCTTCCTGGTCGGCCTGACGGTCTTCACCGCAGGCTCCGCCGCGGCGGCGATGTCCCCGGGCATCGGCGACCTGATCGCCGCCCGGGCCGTTCAGGGCGTCGGGGCCGCGGTGATGATGCCGCTCACCCTGACCCTGCTCACCACCGCCGTGCCCGCGGCCAGGCGGGGGATGGCCTTCGGCATCTGGTCGGGCGTCAGCGGCCTCGCCGTCGCCGCCGGGCCGCTGATCGGCGGCTCGCTGACCGAGCACTTCTCCTGGCAGTGGATCTTCTGGGTGAACGTCCCGGTCGGCCTCGTCCTGCTGCCGCTGGCCTACCTGCGGCTCGGCGAGAGCCGGGGCGCGGGCCGGGCCCTGGACGTGCCCGGGACCCTGCTGGTCAGCCTGGGGATGTTCGGGGTCGTCCTCGGCCTGATCCGCGGCAACCCGGACGGCTGGACCAGCCCGCTGGTCCTCGGCGCCCTGGTCGCCGGCGTCCTGATGCTGACCGCCTTCGTCTGGTACGAGCAGCGGGTGGCCGCCCATCCGATGCTGCCGATGCGGCTGTTCCGCAGCCGGGCCTTCTCCGCCGTCAACGCGGCCAGCCTGCTGATGTACCTGGGGATGTTCGGCTCGATCTTCCTGATCAGCCAGTACCTCCAGGGCGTCGGCGGCTTCAGCCCGCAGGAGTCGGGCATCCGGATGCTGCCGTGGACGGCGATGCCGCTGCTGGTCTCCCCGGTCGCGGGCATCGTCTCCGACCGGATCGGCGGCCGCTCGATCGTGGTCGCCGGGCTGGCCCTGCAGGCCGTGGGCCTGGTGCTGTTCGGCCTGGTCGCGGACGGGAGCACCGGGCTCGACTACCCCGCCCAGATCCCGGCCATCGTGATCTGCGGGATCGGCATGTCGCTCTACTTCGGCCCGACCGCCCAGCTGGTGATGGCCAGCGTCCGGCCGCAGGAGCAGGGGATCGCCTCCGGCGCCAACAACGCGCTGCGCGAGGTCGGCGGGGCGCTCGGGGTCGCCGTGCTCGCCGCGGTGTTCTCGGCGCGGGGCGGCTACGGGTCGGCGCGGGCCTTCACGGACGGGCTGGTGCCCGCGCTGTACGTCGGCGGGGCCGCCGTCGGGCTCGGCGCGCTCGCCGCGGCGTTCATCCCCCGGCGGCGCGCGGCGGCGGCCGCGGGGGCGCGGGAGGAGCGGGCCGGGGAGCCGGCCGTGCCCGCGGGGGTCTGAGGCGCCGGCCCGGGCGACCGGTGTGCGGGCGATCGGCGTACGGGCGGCGGGAGCACGGGTGGCGGGCGTGCCAGGGGGCACCCCCGCCACCCGTACGCTGGTGGGCGTGCTGGTAGAAAACGACGCCCCCCTCGCCCCGCTGACCACGCTCCGGCTCGGCGGCCCGGCCCGCCGTCTGGTGACCGCCCACACCGATGACGAGGTGATCGCCGCCGTCCGCGAGGCCGACGCGGCCGGCGAGCCGCTGCTGGTCCTCGGCGGCGGCTCCAACCTGGTGATCGGCGACGCCGGCTTCCCCGGCACCGTGCTGCGGATCGCCACCGAGGGCTTCGCCCTGGACGGCACCGCGCTGGAGGTCGCGGCCGGCGAGACCTGGTCCGAGGTGGTCCGCCGGACCGTCGTGGACCACGGGCTGGCGGGCATCGAGTTCCTGGCCGGCATCCCCGGTTCGGCGGGTGCCACCCCGGTACAGAACGTGGGCGCCTACGGCCAGGAGGTCGCGCAGTCGGTCACCGAGGTGGTCGCGTACGACCGCGCCGCCGACGAGGTGGTCGTGCTCTCGAACGCCGAGTGCGCGTTCTCCTACCGGCACAGCCGTTTCAAGGCCGAGCCGGAGCGCTACGTGGTGCTGCGGGTGCGGTTCCGCCTGGAGGACAACGGCGGCCTCTCCACCCCCGTCCGCTACGCCGAGACCGCCCGGCACCTGGGCGTCGAGCAGGGCGAGCGGGTGGCGGTCGGCACCGCCTGGAACGCGGTGTTGCTGCTGCGCGCCGGCAAGGGCATGGTGCTGGACCCGGCGGACCACGACACCTGGTCGGCCGGCTCCTTCTTCACCAACCCGGTGCTCACGGCCGCGCAGTACGACTCCTTCCGCACCCGCCCGGGTGCCGAGGACGCCCCCGCCTACCCGGCCCCGGAGGGCCGCACCAAGACCTCGGCGGCCTGGCTGATCGACCGGTCCGGCTTCGGCAAGGGCTACGGCAGCGGCCCGGCGACGCTCTCCACCAAGCACACCCTGGCGCTCACCAACCGCGGCTCGGCCACCGCCGAGGACCTGCTGGCGCTGGCCCGGGAGATCCGGGACGGGGTCCGCGAGGCCTTCGGGGTGGAACTGGTGAACGAGCCGGTGATGGTGGGCGTCAAGCTCTGAGGCGGCGCCTCGTCAGGCGGGTACGGCGGCCGGCTCCGCGGGGGCGCGGCCGCCCACCAGCCAGGCGTCGATGTCCGCCAGCAGCTCCTTGCGGACGGCCTCCGGCGCGACCGAACCGCGTACCGACTGCCGTGCCAGCTCGGCGAGTTCGGCGTCGGAGAAGCCCAGCACGTCCCGGACCAGCTCGTACTGGGCGGCCAGCCGGCTGCCGAACAGCAGCGGGTCGTCGGCGCCCAGCGCGAGCGGCACCCCGGCGTCGAAGAGCCGGCGCAGCGGGACCTCCTCGGGGTGCTCGTAGACGCCGAGCGAGACGTTGGAGGACGGGCAGACCTCGCAGGTGACCTGCCGGTCCGCCAGCCGCTCCATCAGCCTCGGGTCCTCGGCGGCGCGCACGCCGTGGCCGATCCGGCCGGCGCCCAGGTCGTCCAGGCAGTCCCGGACGGACTCCGGGCCGGAGAGCTCGCCGCCGTGCGGGGCCGCCAGCAGCCCGCCGTTGCGGGCGATCGCGAAGGCCCGGTCGAAGTCCCGGGCCAGGCCCCGGCGCTCGTCGTTGGAGAGGCCGAAGCCGACCACCCCGTGGTCGGCGTAGCGGACGGCCAGCCGGGCCAGCGTCCGGGCGTCCATCGGGGACTTCATGCGGTTGGCCGCGACCAGGACCCGGATGCCCACGCCGGTCGCCGCGGCGGCGTGCTCCACGGCGTCCAGGATCAGCTCCAGCGCGGGGATCAGCCCGCCCAGCCGGGGCGCGTACGAGGTCGGGTCGACCTGGATCTCCAGCCAGCGGGAGCCGTCCCGCCGCTCGTCCTCGGCGGTCTCCAGGACCAGCCGGCGGATGTCCTCCTCGTCCCGCAGCACCGAGCGGGCGGTGTCGTACAGCCGCTGGAAGCGGAACCAGCCCCGCTCGTCGGTGGCCCGCAGTCGGGGCGGCTCGCCGGAGCTGAGCGCCTCCGGCAGCCGGACGCCGTGCTTGTCGGCCAGCTCCAGGAGGGTGGCGGGCCGCATCGAGCCGGTGAAGTGCAGGTGCAGGTGGGCCTTCGGGAGGCCCCTGACGTCTCGCGGGTTCAACAGGCGTTCCATTCACCGATACTGCCGTATGCGGCCCCCGAACGGGAACCGCCTCCTTTCCATCCCCCGAAGGGGTGAAAGGAGGCGGCGTGCCGGGTGAATCCCGTATGTCGGATTGACGTCAGTGCTCGAACCGGGTCAGTCGCGGGCCTCGCCGAGCAGCTTCTGCACCCGGCTGACGCCCTCGACCAGGTCGGCGTCGCCGAGCGCGTAGGAGAGCCGCAGGTAGCCGGGGGTGCCGAAGGCCTCGCCGGGGACGACCGCGACCTCGGCCTCGTCCAGGATCAGGGTGGCCAGCTCGCCGGAGGTCTGCGGGCGCTTGCCGCGGATCTCCTTGCCCAGCAGGCCCTTCACCGACGGGTAGGCGTAGAAGGCGCCCTCGGGCTCGGGGCAGAACACGCCGTCGATCTCGTTGAGCATCCGCACGATGGTCTTGCGGCGGCGGTCGAAGGCCTCGCGCATCTCGGAGACCGCGTCCAGGTCGCCGGCCACGGCGGCCAGGGCGGCGCGCTGGGCGACGTTGGAGACGTTCGAGGTGGCGTGCGACTGGAGGTTGGTCGCGGCCTTGATGACGTCCTTGGGGCCGATCACCCAGCCCACCCGCCAGCCGG
The DNA here is from genome assembly GCF_053611565.1 of Kitasatospora sp. NPDC054795. NCBI lineage: Bacteria > Bacillati > Actinomycetota > Actinomycetes > Kitasatosporales > Streptomycetaceae > Kitasatospora > Kitasatospora sp. NPDC054795. The sequence continues at coordinate 87,667 of NZ_JBSHAP010000018.1, read as the reverse complement.
TCATCGCGTAGGTCTTGGCGACACCGTTGACCACGACGCACTTGTCGGCCAGCTCGGGCAGCAGGGCCGGCAGCGAGGTGAAGGTCGCGTCGCCGTACACCAGGTGCTCGTAGATCTCGTCGGTGAGCACCCACAGGCCGTGCTCCAGCGCCCAGCGGCCGATCGCCTCGGCCTCGGCCTCGGTGTACACCGCCCCGGTCGGGTTGGACGGCGAGACGAACAGCACGACCTTGGTGTTCTCGGTGCGCGCGGCCTCCAGCTGCTCGACCGAGACCTTGTAGCCGGTGGTCTCGTCGGAGACGACCTCCACCGGGACACCGCCGGCCAGCTGCACCGACTCCGGGTAGGTGGTCCAGTACGGGGCCGGGATGATGACCTCGTCGCCCGGGTCCAGGATCGCCGCGAAGGCCTCGTAGATCGCCTGCTTGCCACCGTTGGTGACCAGCACCTGGGAGGCGTCCACCTGGTAGCCGGAGTCGCGCAGCGTCTTGGCGGCGATCGCGGTCTTCAGCTCGGGCAGGCCACCCGCCGGGGTGTACCGGTGGTTCTTCGGGTCGCGGCAGGCCTCGACGGCCGCCTCGACGATGTAGTCCGGGGTGGGGAAGTCGGGCTCACCGGCGCCGAAGCCGATGACCGGGCGGCCGGCGGCCTTGAGGGCCTTGGCCTTGGCGTCCACGGCGAGGGTCGCGGACTCGGCGATCGCACCGATCCGGGCGGAGACCCGGCGGTCGGCGGGGCGGATGGACTGGTCGGGCTGAGGGGTGGAAGCGCTCATGCCTGCATCGTCGCAGAACCCGGACCTACCGGGCATCGGGGTATCGGCATCCGTACGTTCCCGTCCGAATCGCGGCCCCGGCGATCCGTCGGCGGGCGCCCCGCCGGACCGGACATCCGCCGGGTGACCGGCCGGTCCGGAAGAAGAGGTTCGACCAAACACCCCTCGACCACGTACACTCGCTGCTCGACGGCCCGCCGAGAAAAACCGGAGCTTTCACCGCCTGTACAGACAGCGGGGGGAGATGCGGTAGGTTGGTCGCCACCGGAGCCGCGAGGCACCGTAGGGCAATAGCTCAATTGGTAGAGCACCGGTCTCCAAAACCGGCGGTTGGGGGTTCGAGTCCCTCTTGCCCTGCTGCTAGATCCGTTTTCAGCCCGTTCGCTCCACAGGAGTGAGCGGGCTTGATGCGGAGATGGCACCGATCAGCACCGCTGGCCGACTGGCCGTGCCCCAGCAGGAGCGCGGCGAAGCTCGGCAGGACCCGGATTCAGGTGAGGACGAGTGACGGAGACCACGGGCTCCACCGCAACGCCTGAGAGCGGCAACCCCGAGGGTGCCGATGGCGTTGCCGAGAACACGGCCGAGGGCGAGAACAAGTCCGGCAAGCAGAAGAAGTCCGGCAAGCGGGCCAAGAAGGGCCTGTTCGCCAGGATGGGTCTGTTCTACCGCCAGATCATCGCCGAGCTGCGCAAGGTCGTCTGGCCCACCCGCGGCGAGCTCACAAGCTACACCGCCGTCGTGGTCACCTTCGTCGTGGTCGTGATGGGCTTCGTGGCCGGCCTGGACTACGGCTTCTCCAAGCTGAGCCTCCTGGTCTTCGGCTGACCGGCCGCCTCACCTTTCGAACAGCTTCCCGACCCGGGCCGAATCCTCGGCCCGGGTCGAGCTGTCGGTGCCGGACGTACGCGCGGTTACCGTGGACTCGGTACTGTTGAAGTCTCCGAGACCTCGCCTGGCGCCCGCGCGAGCAGCCGTACGCCGGACCGGTCGAGGAGCGCGCCACCTTCACCATCTCCAGGAAAGAAGCCGCCACCGTGTCTGAGTCCCCCCTGTACGACGCCGACGAGACCGTCCGCGAGGCGGATGCGGATGTCGCCGCCGCGCCGGACGCGACCGAGCTGGCTGACGACGTCGAGTCCGCCGAGCAGATCGTGGACGCCGCGGACAGCGACGAGGACGAGGTCGAGGCGTACGACGAGGCCGAGGCCGGCGAGCCCGCCGAGGAGGCCGCGCTGCACGTGGAGGGCGAGGCCGAACTCGACGCCGAGCTCGCCGCCGAGGAGACCGTCGAGGAGGAGCCGGCCGACGAGGTCGACCCGGTCGCCAAGTTCCGCGAGGACCTGCGCTTCATGCCGGGCGAGTGGTACGTGATCCACACCTACGCCGGCTACGAGAACCGGGTGAAGCAGAACCTGGAGCAGCGCGCCGTCTCGCTGAACGTCGAGGAGTACATCTTCCAGGCCGAGGTGCCGCAGGAGGAGGTCGTCCAGATCAAGAACGGCGACCGCAAGACCATCCGCCAGAACAAGCTCCCCGGCTACGTCCTGGTGCGCATGGACCTCACCCCGGAGTCCTGGGGCGTCGTGCGCAACACCCCGGGTGTCACCGGCTTCGTCGGCAACGCCTACGACCCGTACCCGCTGACCCTGGACGAGGTCGTCAAGATGCTCGCCCCCGACGTCGAGCGCCAGGCCGCCAAGGAGGCGGGCAAGCCGTCGCCGATCAAGCCGAGCGAGATCCAGGTGCTGGACTTCGAGGTCGGCGACTCGGTCACCGTCACCGACGGTCCGTTCGCGACCCTCCAGGCGACCATCAACGAGATCAACCCGGACTCGAAGAAGGTCAAGGGCCTGGTCGAGATCTTCGGCCGGGAGACCCCGGTCGAGCTCTCCTTCGACCAGATCCAGAAGAACTAGTCCCACGGTCTTCGGATCCGGGGCGGGGCCGAGGGCCCTGCCCCGGATCCGTTTTGGTCCAGCGGCGCCGACGCGTTAGCCTGGTCCGATGTGTGTGCTGGCGGCCGGGTGTCGCCCCGGTTCCGCACGCACCAGCAATCACCTCTCGGAAGGACCCGGAGAGACATGCCTCCCAAGAAGAAGAAGATCACGGGGCTTATCAAGCTCCAGATCAACGCCGGTGCGGCCAACCCGGCGCCGCCGGTCGGCCCCGCGCTGGGTCAGCACGGCGTCAACATCATGGAGTTCTGCAAGGCCTACAACGCCGCGACCGAGTCGCAGCGCGGCATGATCGTGCCGGTGGAGATCACGGTCTACGAGGACCGTTCCTTCACCTTCATCACGAAGACGCCGCCGGCCGCGCGCCTCATCCTGAAGGCCGCCGGTGTGGACAAGGGCTCCAGCGAGCCGCACAAGACCAAGGTCGCCAAGCTCACCAGCGCCCAGGTCCGCGAGATCGCCACCACCAAGATGCCCGACCTGAACGCCAACGACCTGGACGCCGCGGAGAAGATCATCGCCGGCACCGCCCGGTCGATGGGCATCACCGTCGAGGGCTGAGAATCTCCCTTCCCGTCAGGGAAAAGTTGATTCAGCCGTTCTTGTGGTAGGGCCCGCGCAGGCCCGTGACACCACACCTCCATTCACCATTCAGGAGCAGCCATGAAGCGCAGCAAGGCCCTGAAGGCCGCGGACGCCCAGGTCGACCGCGAGCGCCTTTACGCCCCCCTCGAGGCCGTCCGCCTCGCCAAGGCGACCAGCACCACCAAGTTCGACGGCACCGTCGAGATCGCCATGCGTCTGGGTGTCGACCCGCGCAAGGCCGACCAGATGGTCCGCAGCACCGTGATCCTCCCGCACGGCACCGGTAAGACCGCTCGGGTCCTGGTCTTCGCGACCGGCGAGCGTGCCGAGGCCGCGCGTGCTGCGGGTGCCGACATCGTCGGCTCCGACGAGCTCATCGACGAGGTCGCCAAGGGCCGCCTCGACTTCGACGCCGTCGTCGCCACCCCGGACCTCATGGGCAAGGTCGGCCGCCTCGGCCGCGTGCTCGGCCCCCGTGGCCTGATGCCGAACCCGAAGACCGGCACCGTGACTCCGGACGTCGCCAAGGCGGTCAACGAGATCAAGGGCGGCAAGATCGAGTTCCGCGTCGACAAGCACTCGAACCTGCACTTCATCATCGGTAAGGCCTCCTTCACCGACGAGCAGCTGGTCGAGAACTACGCCGCCGCGCTGGACGAGGTGCTCCGCGCCAAGCCGTCCGCCGCCAAGGGCCGCTACATCAAGAAGACCGCGATCTCGACCACCATGGGCCCCGGCATCCAGGTGGACCCGAACCGCACCCGCAACCTCCTCGTCGAGGAGGACCCGGCCGCGGTCTGAGCCTCAGCGCTCTAGAGCAGTCCGTACGGCGGGCCGGAGGGCCGGGCGGGCTGCCGGACCGGGGCACCCGCGGATGGGAACAGCGGGCCGAACCGTCGTACGCTCTGCCGGTCAGACCACATGGAGCACCTGTGACCGCCGGAGTGTGCCGTGCCGCCCGCCCCTCGCCCCACCGTTCTCGCAGCGACCCTGCTGCTCGCCACCACCACCGGGTGCAGCCTGCTGGCCGCTCCGACCACCGGCACCCCCGGGGGCCCCGCGCCGGTGCCGCCCAAGCAGGTGGTGCTCACCGCCGCGCAGGCGCTGGACGACGCCGGCAGCGCCCGGATCGACGTGGTGCGGGAGGGCCCGGGCGGCCGGCGCACCGCGAGCGGCTCCCTGGTCTGGGGCGCCTCGGACGAGGCCCGACTGACCGTCACCGACGAACGCGGCAGCGGCCGGCTGACCGTGAAGGACGGTGCCCTCGACCTCGTCTACCAGGACGGCGCGGCCAGGCACGCGGAGCGGAGCACCGCCGAGTCGGTCGACCCCGGGGCGGGCCCTGACCCGGAGGGCTTCGCGGGCGGCTGGACGACGGCGCTGATCTCCAGCCCGGGCGGCCGGGCGTACGAGGTCGCCCAAGGCGTCAAGCTCACCTCGCTCGGCGGCGAGCAGTTGGCCGGGGTGACCGTGGCGCACTACCAGGGCTCCGCGCCGGTGGCCGAACTGTTCGGCAAGGACGACGAGTTGAGCCCGCAACGGCGCGCCGCCACATTGGACTGGTACCGGCAGCACGGGGTGACGGCGATCGGATACGACATCTGGGTCGGGCCCGGCATGCAGCTGCTGCGGCTGCGCGAGACGGTCCGGGGGGACGCGGGAACCACGGTGACGACGACCGATGTCTCTGCTCCCGGGGCGGTGGACGCGACGCCCGCCGCGGGCGGGTGACGGGGAGGCGGATATCCGGTGCGTGGGGACATCGACGATCCGTTAGAGTCCGCATGAAAAGAACATGAGAAGAGCTGACGATCGGTTCTTCCATGGGGATCTGGATCTCACGGGGGTATCTCCATGCGCGCTCTGCGCCTCGCCTCGGCCGTCGCGACGGCGGCCGTCCTGCTCGGTGCCGCGACCGCCTGCGGCAGTGACGCCAAGACCGGCGACGCCAAGGGCGGTACCAAGACCGGTGAGGCCAAGCCCGGTGACGCCAAGAGCGCCGACGCCAAGGGCGCCGACCCGCTCGCGGCGGCCCTGGCCGCGGACCCGAAGGCCGCGCTGGCCGCGTCCGCCGTGGTGATGCAGAAGGCCGGCAACGGCAAGGTCACCATGATCCCGGCCGATCCCGCCGACCCGGCCGGCACCGGCGACGCGGACTGGAAGGACCCGGCCAAGGCGGCCGTGGACCTGGCCAGCGACATCGAGGGCAAGAAGCTCCGGATCCGGGTGCTCGGAACGGACGCCTACCTCGGCGGCGGCGACGACGTCGCGCCGGCCCTGGGCGGCAAGCACTGGGTCAAGATGCCCGCCGACGCGACGGGCGACAGCTTCCGGGCGGTCGGCCAGATGACGAACCCGGTCGTCCTGCTCACCGTCGCGGCCCAGAGCGGCAAGCTCTCCAAGGTCGGCCAGGAGGCCGTGGACGGCGTCCAGACCACCCACCTGCGGGCGGAGCAGGACACCGCCGCGCTGGTGGCCGGGATGACGGCGCTCTCGGCGGGCCAGCGCACGGCCGTCCAGAAGACGCTGGAGGAGGACGGCAAGACCCTCACCATCGACTTCTGGCTGAACGGCAACCAGGAGCTCGTCCAGTACAAGGAGTACGGCGACACCAACGGCGAGAAGCAGGCCGTCACGATCAAGTACTCCAACCTCGGCAAGGCCGCCGCGATCGCGGCGCCGGCCGCCGGCGACCTCGGCAACGAGGCCGACGTGCTCAAGCTGCTCGGCTGATCCGGCCGGACCGGACACCGGGCCCACCCGCAACAACCGGCTACCACCCCGGGCGCACGACGCGCCCGGGGGTCCTCAAGGGGGGAATCATGGCTGGAACCCGCAAGACCGCCGTCGCCGTCGTCCTCGCCGCCCTGGCGCTGACCGCGACCGCGTGCAACAACAACGACGTCAAGAGCGCCGCCCCGGCCGCGCCGACCACGGCCGCCACCTCGGCCACCCCGTCGGCCGCCGCCCCGACCACCGCCGCGAAGCCGGAGAAGGTCAGCCCGGCGGTCTTCCTGGAGCAGGTCACCCAGAAGACCGGCGCGGCCAAGTCGGCCAAGGTCGACGAGGTGATCCAGGTCGGCGAGGTCGTCATGAAGGGCCAGGGGGCGGTGTCCTGGGCCGACGGCCTGGAGGCCGACCTCACGATGGACCTGTCGGGCTCCCCGATGGCCAAGCTCCTGGAGCCGCTGACCGGCGGGCCGAAGGTGCACTACCTGTACGCCAAGGACGCCATGTACATGGGCCTGGGCGGGCAGCTGCTGGAGAGCGGCAGCCCGAAGTGGGTGCGCTACAGCAAGGCCGACATGGCCAAGGCGTCCGGTGGCACGACCGACCAGCTGCAGAGCGCGGACCCGGTGCAGGGCGTCCGGACGCTGATCGCCAGCGGCAAGGTCACCGAGGTCGGCCAGGAGACGGTGAACGGCAAGGCCACCACCCACTACTCCGGTGTGCTCAGCGCGGCCGACGTGCTCAAGGCCACCAGCCAGGGCATGACCCAGGCGCAGGTCGACAAGATCAAGCAGAACCTGGACACGGCCGGCATCACCACCGACCAGATCGACGTCTGGGTCGACGCCGACAAGCTCGTGGTCAAGCGGAGCGAGGTGGCCGACACCAAGGCCGGCGCGCTGAACGTCACCGTCAGCTACTCGGACTACGGCACCCCGGTGATCGCCTCCACCCCGGCGGACTTCATCGACCTCGCCGAGCTCCAGAAGGCCGCGGCCGGCAGCTGATCCGCGCGGCCGGGGAGGCGGGGCGCCGGAAGCCGGTCCCCGCCTCCCCGGCCCCGGGCCCGGCTGGGCCGACCCGGTGGATCCGCCCGGCGGAGGGGGCCGCCACCGGGCGGACCGGGGACGGGTGGCAAGGTGGCCGGGACGGGGCCGCCGCAGGACGGGGCCGGGCGAGAGGGGAACGGGCGATGGCGGCACGGCAGCGGTTGGCGGCAGTGGCCGCCGTCGCCCTGCTGGCGAGCGGGCTGAGCGGATGCGGCGGGGACGGCGGCGCGCCCGTCGTGATGTCCGGCAGCCCGAGCCCGGTCGGCGCCCCGCTCTCCACCGCCTCCCCGAGCGCGCAGGCCAAGCCCACCGACCGCTCGCCGCACGGGGTGCTGCTCTCCGCCCAGCTGGCCATGCAGACCGCCCGCCGGGCCAAGGTCAGCTACCGGCTCGGTTCGGACGCCGGGTCCGGCCCGCTGTTCTGGCAGCCCAAGACCGCGCTCCAGATCAAGCGTTCCACCCCGGCCGAGGCCGAGCAGCTGATCGTCGTGGACACCGTCGCCTACCAGGGCGGGGACGCCGCCACCGCGGCCCGGCAGGGCGGCCGCCACTGGGAGCGCTTCACCGTCCCGCCGGACGCGGACGGCCACAAGGAGATCCCGTACGCCGGGCTGATCGACCTGCTGAACCCGGTCGAGGCGCTGACCGCGGCCAACGCCGAGGGGACGGACCCGGTCTTCGTCGGCGAGGAGAAGTTCGAGGACTCCACCGTCGAGCACTACCGGGTCACCACCACCGCCGAGAAGTACGCCGCCGCCCAGACCCAGCTGACCCAGTCCCGCCGGGACGGCCTGCGGGCCGCGCTCGCGCCCGGCGGCTCGATCTCCCTCACCCTGGACCTCTGGCTCAACGACAAGGACCAGCTGGTCCGGCTCCAGCGCACCGGCAGCGGGGACAGCGGGCGGGCGGACGACTCGGTGCTCTACACCGACCTCGCCGGCGCGCTGCTCTCGGCGCAGGCGCCGGCCGAGACGGACACCGCGGACACCGGTGTCCGGACGGTTTCCCCGCTGGCCCGCTGAGCGGGCGCCCGGGATGCTCCGGGACGGCCCGGGCCCACCCCGTCCGGGGGCGATTTGCACCTCGCGGAGGGCTCCGGCTACGCTGGCCGAAGCCAAAGACCGCTGGTTGTCGCCGCGCCCGTCAGGGAGCAGGTGACCGAAGGATCTGCGCTTCGTCGCAGGCAGCCCGCGCAGGTGCGTCTGGAGCTTCGACTTCCGGGTCCCGCGTTCGCGTGGAGGTCCGTCGAGGTCGTTCCGAGCCCCGTGCCCCTGCGCACCGGGGCTCATTGCATTTCTGCAAGGGCTTTCCTTCCGTCCGGTCGGTCCACGGCGACCTAGGTCGACTTTCGCGGTCGGCCCGAATTCGACATCACGGAAGGAGGCGTAAGCCTATGGCCAGGCCCGACAAGGCTGCCGCCGTCGCCGAGATCACGGACAAGTTCCGTGGCTCCTCCGCGGCGCTGCTGACCGAGTACCGCGGTCTCTCGGTGAAGCAGGTCAAGACCCTGCGTCGCTCGCTCGGCGACAACGCCGAGTACGCCGTGGTGAAGAACACGCTGACCAAGATCGCGGCCAATGAGGTCGGGATCACGGAGCTCGACGACCTGTTCAACGGTCCGACGGCTGTCGCCTTCGTCACCGGTGACCCGGTGGAGTCGGCGAAGGCTCTGCGTGACTTCGCCAAGGAGAACCCCGCTCTCATCATCAAGGGCGGTGTCCTTGACGGTAAGGCGCTGTCCGCCGATGAGATCAAGAAGCTCGCGGACCTCGAGTCCCGCGAGGTGCTGCTCGCCAAGCTGGCGGGTGCCCTGAAGGCCAAGCAGTCCCAGGCTGCCGCGCTCTTCCAGGCCCTGCCGTCGAAGCTCGTCCGCACTGTGGACGCGCTGCGCGACAAGGTCGAGCAGGGCGGTGCCGGTACGCCGGCTCCCGCCGCCGAGGACGCCGCCGCCGAGTAATTCGGCAGGCTCACGCCTCGCTGCGGGCCCGTACGCCCGCCCCACCCGTACATCCGGCACCAACCTGCCGATTTAGTGGAAGGACGCCATCATGGCGAAGCTGTCCCAGGACGAGCTGCTCGCGCAGTTCGAGGAGCTCACCCTCATCGAGCTGGCCGCCTTCGTGAAGGCCTTCGAGGAGAAGTTCGACGTCACCGCCGCCGCGCCGGTCGCCGTTGCCGGCATCGCCGCCCCGGGCGCCCCGGCCGAGGCCGCTGAGGAGCAGGACGAGTTCGACGTCATCCTCGACGGCGCCGGCGACAAGAAGATCCAGGTCATCAAGGAGGTGCGCACCCTGACCTCCCTCGGCCTGAAGGAGGCCAAGGACCTCGTTGACACCGCTGGTGCCAAGGTCCTGGAGAAGGTTGCCAAGGACGTTGCCGAGAAGGCCAAGGCTGCCCTCGAGGGCGCCGGCGCCAAGGTCACCGTCAAGTGATCTCGCGCCCCCTCTGAGGGGGCGTAGGGCCGGGCCGATCACCCTTGCGGGTGGTCGGCCCGGCTTTTTCGCGTTTCCGGGCCGGGTCCGGGCCCCGCCGGGGCCGCCCCCTGTCCTGTTCCCCCGACCGGCCGGTACGGCCCGCCGGCGTGGCCGACGGCCCACTCGGCACCGTCGGTGCCGGGGGGTATGGTGATCACCGTCGTCGAGGGCGGCGCCACCACGGCTTCTGTAACGCCGGGGGGCTCCGGATCGATAGACAGGTCGAGGCCCGCGCCGCCGGCGGGCCCTTGACGAACCTGGCGCGGCGCGCGATTCTCAAGGCGCGAGTCCGCCCGGTTGGTTCGCCACTGGATGCATAACCAGTGGCTCCGGCGGGAAATGACTCCACGTGAGTTAGAGCAGTACCCGGTGGGCGCCCGCGCCCGCCGGCTACCGGGAGGAGTCTCCGATTCGGTCTCCGAATCAGAGCTGGACAGCAGTGTCGCCATTGGCTACACTGTCCCTTTGCGCTGCCTGTTAGCTTCTCCGTGACTCGTCGCCCGGAGTTTGCGTTGCCCTGATGGGGTCTGGCACCGCCTCCGCAAAGCGGCTCTGACCTGGGGTTTCGACCCCGGCGGAGGCCAGTGGCGAGGGAGGCGGCACCAAGCCCAAGCAGGCCCGGCTGGTACGCGCGTAGTGAGCTCCGAGCCCTCGGAAGGACCCCCCTCTTGGCCGCGCCGCGCAACGCCTCGAACAATTCCGCCGCATCCACCGCCCCGCTCCGCGTCTCGTTCGCGAAGATCAAGGAGCCCCTCGAGGTCCCGAACCTCCTGGCCCTGCAGACCGAGAGCTTTGACTGGCTGCTCGGCAACGCGGCCTGGAAGTCCCGGGTCGAGGCGGCCCTGGAGAGTGGTCAGGACGTCCCCACGAAGTCCGGTCTGGAGGAGATCTTCGAGGAGATCTCCCCGATCGAGGACTTCAGCGGGTCGATGTCGCTGACCTTCCGCGACCACCGTTTCGAGCCGCCGAAGAACTCCATTGACGAGTGCAAGGACCGCGACTTCACGTTCGCGGCCCCGCTCTTCGTCACCGCCGAGTTCACCAACAACGAGACCGGTGAGATCAAGTCTCAGACGGTCTTCATGGGCGATTTCCCGCTCATGACCCACAAGGGCACGTTCGTGATCAACGGCACCGAGCGTGTCGTCGTGTCGCAGCTCGTCCGCTCCCCGGGTGTGTACTTCGACTCCACCCTGGACAAGGTGTCCGACAAGGACATCTACTCCTGCAAGGTCATCCCCTCGCGTGGTGCCTGGCTGGAGATGGAGATCGACAAGCGCGACATGGTCGGCGTCCGCATCGACCGCAAGCGCAAGCAGTCCGTCACCGTGCTGCTCAAGGCGCTCGGCTGGACCAACGAGATGATTCTCGAGGAGTTCGGCGAGTACGAGTCGATGCGCGCCACCCTGGAGAAGGACCACACCCAGGGCCAGGACGACGCGCTGCTGGACATCTACCGCAAGCTGCGTCCGGGCGAGCCGCCCACGCGCGAGGCCGCGCAGACGCTTCTGGAGAACCTGTACTTCAACCCGAAGCGCTACGACCTCGCGAAGGTCGGCCGTTACAAGGTCAACCGCAAGCTGGGCAACGCCGAGTCGCTGGACTCCGGCGTGCTCACCGAGCCCGACATCATCGGTGCGATCAAGTACCTGGTGAAGCTGCACGCGGGCGAGACCGAGTGGCGTGACGACGAAGGCCGCGACATCGTGGTCGAGGTCGACGACATCGACCACTTCGGCAACCGTCGCCTGCGCAACGTCGGCGAGCTCATCCAGAACCAGGTCCGTACGGGTCTCGCCCGTATGGAGCGCGTCGTGCGCGAGCGCATGACCACCCAGGACGTCGAGGCGATCACGCCGCAGACCCTGATCAACATCCGGCCGGTCGTCGCCTCCATCAAGGAGTTCTTCGGCACCAGCCAGCTGTCGCAGTTCATGGACCAGACGAACCCGCTGTCGGGCCTGACCCACAAGCGTCGTCTGTCCGCGCTGGGCCCCGGTGGTCTGTCCCGTGAGCGGGCCGGCTTCGAGGTCCGTGACGTGCACCCCTCGCACTACGGCCGCATGTGTCCGATCGAGACCCCCGAAGGCCCGAACATCGGTCTGATCGGCTCGCTCGCCTCGTACGGTCGGGTCAACGCGTTCGGCTTCATCGAGACCCCGTACCGCAAGGTCATCGAGGGTGTCGTCACGGAGAAGGTCGACTACCTGACCGCCGACGAGGAGGACCGCTACGTCATCGCCCAGGCGAACGCGCCGCTGACCGCGGACCTGCACTTCGCCGAGCCGCGTGTCCTGGTCCGCCGCCGTGGCGGCGAGATCGACTACATCCCGGGCACCGAGATCGACTACATGGACGTCTCGCCGCGCCAGATGGTGTCGGTCGCGACCGCCATGATCCCGTTCCTCGAGCACGACGACGCCAACCGCGCGCTCATGGGCTCGAACATGATGCGCCAGGCGGTGCCGCTGCTGAAGAGCGAGGCTCCGCTGGTCGGTACCGGCATGGAGTACCGCTGCGCCGTCGACGCCGCGGACGTCATCACCGCCGAGAAGGCCGGTGTCGTCCAGGAGGTCTCGGCCGACTACGTCACCGTGGCCAACGACGACGGCACGTACACCACGTACCGCGCCGCCAAGTTCACCCGCTCGAACCAGGGCACCGCCTTCAACCAGAAGGTGCTCGTGGACGAGGGCGCCCGGGTCGAGGTCAACCAGGTGCTGGCCGACGGCCCGTGCACCGACGAGGGCGAGATGGCCCTCGGCAAGAACCTGCTCGTGGCGTTCATGTCGTGGGAGGGTCACAACTACGAGGACGCGATCATCCTGTCGCAGCGCCTCGTGCAGGACGACGTCCTCTCCTCGATCCACATCGAGGAGCACGAGGTCGACGCCCGTGACACCAAGCTCGGCCCCGAGGAGATCACCCGGGACATCCCGAACGTCTCCGAGGAGGTCCTCGCGGACCTCGACGAGCGCGGCATCATCCGCATCGGCGCCGACGTCGTCACCGGCGACATCCTGGTCGGCAAGGTCACGCCCAAGGGCGAGACCGAGCTGACCCCGGAGGAGCGTCTGCTCCGCGCGATCTTCGGCGAGAAGGCCCGTGAGGTCCGCGACACCTCGCTGAAGGTCCCGCACGGTGAGTCCGGCAAGGTCATCGGCGTCCGCGTCTTCGACCGCGAAGAGGGCGACGAGCTGCCCCCGGGCGTCAACCAGCTGGTCCGCGTCTACGTGGCCCAGAAGCGCAAGATCACCAATGGTGACAAGCTCGCCGGCCGTCACGGCAACAAGGGCGTCATCTCGAAGATCCTGCCGGTCGAGGACATGCCGTTCCTGGAGGACGGCACCCCGGTCGACATCATCCTCAACCCGCTGGGTGTCCCGTCCCGAATGAACCCGGGACAGGTCCTGGAGATCCACCTCGGGTGGCTCGCCAAGCAGGGCTGGGACGTCTCCGGGCTGGCCGACGAGTGGGCCCAGCGTCTGCAGGCGATCGGCGCCGACACGGTCGAGGGCGGCACCAACCTCGCCACCCCGGTCTTCGACGGCGCCCGCGAGGACGAGATCACCGGCCTGCTGGACAACACCACCCTCACCCGTGACGGTGAGCGCCTGGTGAACTCCACCGGCAAGGCCCGACTGTTCGACGGCCGCTCCGGCGAGCCGTTCCCGATGCCGGTCTCGGTCGGCTACATGTACATCCTCAAGCTGCACCACCTGGTCGACGACAAGCTGCACGCCCGTTCGACCGGTCCGTACTCGATGATCACCCAGCAGCCGCTCGGTGGTAAGGCGCAGTTCGGTGGTCAGCGCTTCGGTGAGATGGAGGTGTGGGCCCTCGAGGCGTACGGCGCGGCCTACGCGCTCCAGGAGCTCCTCACCATCAAGTCCGACGACGTCCTCGGCCGAGTCAAGGTCTACGAGGCCATCGTCAAGGGCGAGAACATCCCCGAGCCCGGCATTCCCGAGTCCTTCAAGGTTCTCATCAAGGAAATGCAGTCGCTCTGCCTCAACGTGGAGGTGCTGTCCTCGGACGGCCAGTCCATCGAGATGCGGGACTCCGACGAGGACGTGTTCCGCGCCGCCGAGGAGCTCGGCATCGACCTGTCCCGGCGCGAGCCGAGCAGCGTCGAAGAGGTCTGACGGAGGCCGGGCCGGCCGCAGCAGCGGCCGGCCCGCCCCCAGGCCCCCCTCAGACCACATGAACGACTCTCGACTTACGAAAGAGGGCTTGACGACCAGTGCTTGACGTCAACTTCTTCGACGAGCTCCGCATCGGCCTGGCCACCGCCGACGACATCCGCCAGTGGTCGCACGGCGAGGTCAAGAAGCCGGAGACCATCAACTACCGCACCCTGAAGCCGGAAAAGGACGGGCTCTTCTGCGAGAAGATCTTCGGCCCCACCCGGGACTGGGAGTGCTACTGCGGTAAGTACAAGCGCGTCCGCTTCAAGGGCATCATCTGCGAGCGCTGCGGCGTCGAGGTGACCCGCGCCAAGGTGCGCCGCGAGCGGATGGGCCACATCGAGCTGGCCGCCCCGGTCACCCACATCTGGTACTTCAAGGGCGTGCCGTCCCGCCTGGGCTACCTGCTCGACCTGGCGCCGAAGGACCTCGAGAAGGTCATCTACTTCGCCGCCTACATGATCACCTGGGTCGACGACGAGCGCCGCCAGCGCGACCTGCCGTCCCTGGAGGCGCACGTCTCGGTCGAGCGCCAGCAGATCGAGAACCGCCGCGACTCGGACCTCGAGGCCCGCGCCAAGAAGGCCGAGACCGACCTGGCCGAGCTGGAGGCCGAGGGCGCCAAGGCCGACGTGCGCCGCAAGGTGCGCGAGGGCGCCGAGCGCGAGATGAAGCAGCTGCGCGACCGCGCGCAGCGCGAGCTCGACCGCCTCGACGAGGTGTGGGCCCGCTTCAAGAACCTCAAGGTCCAGGACCTCGAGGGCGACGAGCTGCTCTACCGCGAGCTGCGCGACCGCTTCGGCACCTACTTCTCCGGCTCGATGGGCGCGGCGGCCCTCAAGGACCGCCTGGAGACCTTCGACCTGGCGGAGGAGTCCGAGCGCCTGCGCGAGATCATCCGCACCGGCAAGGGCCAGAAGAAGACCCGCGCGCTCAAGCGCCTCAAGGTCGTCTCCGCGTTCCTGCAGACCACCAACAAGCCCAACGGCATGGTGCTGGACTGCGTCCCGGTCATCCCGCCGGACCTGCGTCCGATGGTGCAGCTGGACGGTGGCCGCTTCGCGACCTCCGACCTGAACGACCTGTACCGCCGCGTGATCAACCGCAACAACCGCCTGAAGCGCCTTCTCGACCTCGGTGCCCCCGAGATCATCGTGAACAACGAGAAGCGCATGCTCCAGGAGGCCGTCGACGCGCTGTTCGACAACGGCCGTCGTGGTCGCCCGGTCACGGGCCCCGGCAACCGCCCGCTGAAGTCCCTCAGCGACATGCTGAAGGGCAAGCAGGGTCGTTTCCGTCAGAACCTGCTCGGCAAGCGAGTCGACTACTCGGCCCGTTCGGTCATCGTCGTCGGCCCGCAGCTCAAGCTGCACCAGTGCGGTCTGCCCAAGGCCATGGCGCTGGAGCTCTTCAAGCCGTTCGTGATGAAGCGCCTGGTCGACCTGAACCACGCGCAGAACATCAAGTCGGCCAAGCGCATGGTCGAGCGTGCCCGTCCGGTCGTGTGGGACGTGCTCGAAGAGGTCATCGCCGAGCACCCGGTCCTGCTGAACCGTGCGCCCACCCTGCACCGCCTCGGCATCCAGGCCTTCGAGCCGCAGCTGGTCGAGGGCAAGGCCATCCAGATCCACCCGCTCGTCTGCACCGCGTTCAACGCGGACTTCGACGGTGACCAGATGGCCGTCCACCTGCCGCTCTCCGCGGAGGCGCAGGCCGAGGCCCGCATCCTGATGCTGTCCTCGAACAACATCCTGAAGCCGGCCGACGGTCGCCCCGTCACCATGCCGACCCAGGACATGGTGCTCGGTCTGTTCTTCCTGACCTCGGACCGCGACAACGTGAAGGGCGCCGGCCGCACCTTCTCGTCGACCGCCGAGGCGATCATGGCCTTCGACGCCCGCGACCTGGACGTCCAGGCCCCGATCGAGCTGCGCCTGCCGGCCGGCACCGTCCCGCCGCGCGGCTGGACCGCCCCGGTGGACGAGGACGGCCAGTCGAGCTGGTTCGACGGCGAGCCCTTCCGCCTGACCACCACCCTGGGCCGCGCGCTCTTCAACGAGCTGCTGCCCGAGGACTACCCGTTCGTCGACTACGAGGTGGGCAAGAAGCAGCTCTCCGCGATCGTCAACGACCTGGCGGAGCGCTACCCCAAGGTCGTCGTCGCGGCGACCCTGGACAACCTGAAGGCGTCCGGCTTCCACTGGTCGACCCGCTCGGGTGTCACCGTCTCGATCTCCGACGTCGTCGTCCCGCCGAACAAGCCCCAGATCCTCGAGGGCTACGAGGCGAAGGCGGAGAAGGTCCAGCGTCAGTACGAGCGCGGCCTGATCACCAACGACGAGCGCAAGCAGGAGCTCATCGGCATCTGGACCCAGGCGACCAACGAGGTCGCCGAGGCCATGAACGAGAACTTCCCGAAGACGAACCCCATCTTCATGATGGTCGACTCGGGTGCTCGTGGAAACATGATGCAGATGCGCCAGATCGCCGGTATGCGTGGTCTGGTGTCGAACGCCAAGAACGAGACCATCCCGCGACCCATCAAGGCGTCGTTCCGTGAGGGTCTGTCCGTGCTGGAGTACTTCATCTCCACCCACGGTGCCCGTAAGGGTCTGGCCGACACCGCCCTCCGTACCGCCGACTCCGGTTACCTCACCCGTCGTCTGGTCGACGTCTCCCAGGACGTCATCATTCGCGAGGAGGACTGCGGCACCGAGCGCGGCCTGAAGCTGGCGATCGGCTCCGTGGGTGCGGACGGCGTGCTGCGCAAGGCCGACGACGTCGAGACCAGCGTCTACGCCCGCATGCTCGCCGAGGACATCACGGTGGACGGCAAGCTCCTTGCCACCGCCAACACCGACCTCGGCGACGTCCTGATCGACGAGCTGATCCGCCACGGCATCGGCGAGGTCAAGACCCGCTCGATCCTGACCTGTGAGTCGGCCGTCGGCACCTGCGCCATGTGCTACGGGCGCTCGCTGGCCACCGGCAAGCTGGTCGACATCGGTGAGGCGGTCGGCATCATCGCCGCCCAGTCCATCGGTGAGCCCGGTACCCAGCTGACCATGCGTACCTTCCACACCGGTGGTGTGGCCGGTGACGACATCACCCAGGGTCTGCCGCGTGTCGTCGAGCTCTTCGAGGCCCGTACCCCCAAGGGTGTGGCCCCGATCTCGGAGGCGCAGGGCCGGGTCCGCATCGAGGACACCGAGAAGACCCGCAAGCTGGTCGTCACGCCGGACGACGGCACCGACGAGATCGCCTACCCGGTCTCGAAGCGTGTGAAGCTGCTCGTCAGCGAGGGCGAGGCGGTCGAGGTCGGCCAGAAGCTGACCATGGGTGCCACCAACCCGCACGACGTCCTGCGCATCATGGGCCAGCGTGCCGTCCAGGTCCACCTGGTCGCCGAGGTCCAGAAGGTCTACAACTCGCAGGGTGTGTCGATCCACGACAAGCACATCGAGATCATCATCCGGCAGATGCTCCGCCGCGTGACGATCATCGAGTCGGGCGACGCCGAGCTGCTGCCCGGCGAGCTGGTCGAGCGCGGCCGCTTCGAGCAGGAGAACCGCCGCGTCGTCGCCGAGGGCGGTCACCCCGCCTCCGGCCGTCCGCAGCTGATGGGTATCACCAAGGCCTCGCTGGCCACCGAGTCCTGGCTGTCGGCCGCCTCCTTCCAGGAGACGACCCGGGTCCTCACCGACGCGGCGATCCACGCCAAGTCGGACCCGCTGCTGGGCCTCAAGGAGAACGTCATCCTGGGTAAGCTCATCCCGGCCGGTACGGGCCTGCCCCGTTACCGCAACATCCGGGTCGAGCCGACCGAGGAGGCCAAGGCCGCGATGTACTCGGCCGTCGGCTACGACGACTACGACCTGTCGCCCTTCGGCGCCGGCTCCGGCCAGGCGGTTCCGCTGGACGACTACGACTACGGCCCGTACACCGGCTGAGTCGCGCAGCACTGATCGCAGGGCGGTCACCCCACGGGGTGGCCGCCCTGCGGCGTTCCCGGGGGCCGCCAGGGGCTGCCAGGGGCCGCAGGGGGCCGCCAGAGGCTGCCAGAGGGGCGTGGGGGAGGCCGGCCGGTGGGGCCGCCCGGGGCGCGGACGGAAGCCGATTAGGTCATTCGGCCGAAGTCGCGTAGAGTCATGTTTACCGACGCGGGGTGGAGCAGCTCGGTAGCTCGCTGGGCTCATAACCCAGAGGTCGCAGGTTCAAATCCTGTCCCCGCTACAAAGAGAAGGGCCCGGAGGCATCAAGCCTCCGGGCCCTTCGGCATTCCCGGGGCCGGACGGCTCCGTCGTACGGGGGAGGGGCGGGAACCGCTCCGGCGGGGGAGGCGGTCGGGGCGGCCGCCGAGGGAGGGTTCCCGGTGTCGGGTCGACGGGCTTTCGAAGGAGCCGGGGATGAAGCGGGTGCTGGGCGCGGTGGCGATCACGGCGGGGGTACTGGTCGGGATGTCGGCCTGCCTGCCGTTCGGGGACGACGCGGAGCACCGGACGGTGAGCTACGGGGTGGCGGGGCCGGTCCGGGAGCTCGTCGTGGAGGGGGCCGACGGCGGGGTGGTGGTGCACGGGGGCGGTGACGCCGTGCACGTGGTCGAGGAGCAGGACTACCGGGGGGACGCGCCGAAGAGCACCCACGAGGTGACGGACGGCGTGCTGAGGCTGACGTACGACTGCGACTCCTGCGGGATCGGGTACACCGTGCAGGTGCCCGCAGGGACCAGGGTGCGGGTGAAGGAGGGCAACGGCGGCGTCAAGCTGTCCGGGCTGGCCGGCGAGGTGGACGCCGAGGTGACCAACGGCGGGGTCGAGGCCGATGGGCTGCGGGCCCCGCGGGTGCGGCTGACCACGGTGAACGGGGGGGTGCGGGCCGACTTCGCCGCGGCGCCGTCGAAGGTCGAGGCGAGCACCACCAACGGCGGGGTGCGGTTGCGGGTGCCGGCCGGGGAGGCGTACGCGGTGGACGCCAGGGCCTCGGCCGGCGCGGTGGACCTGGGCATTCCCTCGCAGCCGGGCGCGGCGCGCAGCATCAGCGCCCGGGCGGAGACCGGCGGTGTGACGGTCAGCGGTGTCTGACCTGGGCGTTCCGCAGGCGCTGCCGGTAGGGCATGATCTCCTCCGCGGGGGCGGCGTCCCCGGCTACGGGGGAGGGACCGGGGTGGAGCGTGCGGTACGCCTGCGCGGCCGGGTGGACGGGTTCGGCCCGTACCTGCCGGACTCGCTGCTGGCGGTGGCGGCGGCCGGGGTCGCGCTCTGGGCGGTGTCCCAGGACACCACGGTGCGCCCGTGGTGGGTCCACCTGCTCGCGGTGGCGACCGCGCTGCCGCTGCCCTGGCGGCGCCTGAGGCCGCTGACGGTGCTGGCGCTGGCGACGGCGCCGTCGCTGGTGATCTCGGTGGTGGCGCACTCGGCCAACCCCCAGGTGCCGCTGTCCGGGGTGGTCGCCCTCTACACGGTGGCGGAACGGTCCTCGGAGCGGGTGCGGTGGAGCGTGCTGGCGGTGGTGGTGGTCGGCAACGTGCTGGGCACCCACTCGCCGAACGGCGCGCTGTTCAGCCTGGTCACCTCCGTCGGCACCTTCGTGTTCGGCTCGCTGGTGCGCGCCCAGCGGCAGCTGGCCCGGGTGCAGGCGGAGCGGGCCCGGGAGGCCGGCGAACGGGCGGCGAGCGACGCGGCCCGGGCGGTGGCGGAGGAGCGGGCCCGGATCGCCCGGGAGATGCACGACATCCTGGCCCACGCCGTCTCGCTGATGGTGATCCAGGCCGAGGCCGGGCCGGTGGTGGTGCGCAGCGATCCGGACCGGGCGGTCCGCGCGTTCGACACCATCGCCGACGCGGGCCGGGACGCGATGGTCCAGCTGCGGCGGGTGCTGGGGGTGCTGAAGGACCCGGAGGCGGGCCGGCAGCTGGCGCCGCAGCCCCGGCTGGCCGAACTCGCCGGGGTGGCCGACCGGGTGCGCGCGGCGGGGCTGCGGGTGGATCTCGAACTTCCGGGGCAGGAGGGCCCGCTGCCGGCCGACGTGGAGACGGCGGCGTACCGGATCGTGCAGGAGGCGCTGACCAACACGGTCAAGCACGCCGGGGCGGACCGGGTCGCGGTCCGGGTGCGGCGGGCCGGGGAGGTGCTGGAGGTGGTGGTCTCGGACAACGGCCGCGGGGTGCCGGCCGCGGCCGGCCGTGCGGTGGTCGGCTGGTCCGGCGGCCGCGGGCTGGTCGGCATCCGGGAGCGGGCGGCGGCCTGCGGCGGGCGGGCCGAGGCCGGGCCGGGGCCGGAGAGCAGGGGTTTCCTGGTGAGGGCCCGGCTGCCGCTGGGCACGGGCGGGGTGGTGGAGAGGATGGACGAATGACGCCGATCCGGGTGGTCGTCGCGGACGACCAGGAGCTGGTGCGGGCCGGGTTCGGGATGATCCTGGACGCGCAGCCGGACATCGAGGTGGTGGCCGAGGCGTGCGACGGTGCCGAGGCGATCGAGGCGGTGCGCGCGCACGGCCCGGACGTGCTGCTGCTGGACGTCCGGATGCCGGTGATGGACGGGCTGGAGGCGGCCCGCCGGGTGTGCGCCGAGTTCCCGTCGACCAAGGTGATCATGCTGACCACCTTCGACGTCGACGACTACGTCTTCGACGCGCTGTACGCGGGCGCCAGCGGCTTCCTGCTCAAGGACGTCCGGCGGGACGACCTGGCGCACGGGGTGCGGATGGTCGCCTCGGGGGAGGCGCTGCTCGCGCCGTCGGTGACCAGGCGGCTGATCGGCGAGTTCGCGGCCCGTCGGCCGGGGGCGCCGGAGCGGGCGGTGCGACCGCCGTCGCGGCTGCTGGAGCAGCTGACCCTGCGCGAGCGGGAGACGCTGCGGCTGATCGCGCGCGGGCTGTCCAACGCCGAGATCGCGGCCGAGCTGGTGGTCAGCGAGCACACGGTGAAGACGCACGTCAGCAATGTGCTGAGCAAGCTCGGGCTGCGGGACCGGGTGCACGCGGTGGTGTTCGCGTACGAGGCCGGGGCGGTGGTGGCGGGGGAGTCCTGACGGGCTCCCCCGTGCGGGGGAGGCGGCCGGTTCACCGGTGCGGGTGATCCGGGACGAGGGCCCCGGCCGGGAGGCTCTGCGGTGTCGGAACGGACCACACCGCTGGAGACCATCGGATGAACGCCGCCCTGGATGCCCGGAACACCCACCCCACCCGCACCAACCGCCCCACTCGCCTCAGCGGCCTCACGCCGTACGCCGTCGTCGGCGCCCCCGCCCTGATGGCCCTCTACGGCGGCATCCGCCTGGTGCCGGGCTCCCGGGCGCCCGGCCCCGGCTGGACGGCGGGGCACACCGCGATGCTCGCCGGGCTGCTGCTGTTCGCCCCCGTCCTCCTCGCCCTGCACCGGCGGCTCTCCCCGCGCGGCACGGCCGGGCGGACCGCGGCCGGGGCGGCACTGGGGACGGCCCTCGCGGGGCTGCTCTGCTCGCTGGCGCAGATCGGCATCGACCTGGTGGTGGGGCTGGCGGCGGCGGACAAGGCCGAGCAGTCGCGGCTCTTCGACCGGGTCCAGGACTTCCCGGGCGTGCTGCCGGTCGTCTACCAGGTCGGCCCGCTGCTCTTCTACGTCGGCCTGCTGGCGCTGCTGACCGCCGCCGCGGCGGGCCGCTCCCGGGCACTGCGCTGGTGGAGCCCGGTGCTGGCGCTGCTCGGCACCCTGGCCTCGGGCGTCGACCTGGCCCTCGTCCCGCTCGCCGCCGCCTGCTACCTGCTCGCGCTCGCCCCGCTGGCCCGCCCGGCCTCCGCGCCGCGCGCCGCCCTGGCCTGAAACGCGCGTCCTGGCCCGAAGCGGGCCCCGGCCCGGCGCCCCCGGATTTTCGGTGGCCGGTCGTGGGCCGGGAGCCGTACGGTCCGGGGTATGAACGCGAAGCGCCCCCTGATCGCCGTGCTCACCGGCGCGGGCATCTCGACGGACTCCGGCATCCCCGACTACCGCGGCCCGCAGGGGCTGTGGCAGAAGGACCCGTCGGCGCAGGAGCTGGTCACCATCGGGCCGTACCTGGAGGACCCGGAGGTCCGGCGGCGGGCCTGGCGGATGCGGCTGGAGACGGGCGCGCTGGGCGCCGAGCCGAACGCCGGGCACCGGGCGCTGGTCGACCTGGAGCGCTCCGGACTGCCGCTGCGGGTGCTCACCCAGAACATCGACGGGCTGCACCAGAGGTCCGGGCTGACCGCCCGCAAGGTGCTCGAACTGCACGGCAACGTGCGGGAGACGCAGTGCCTGCGCTGCCGGGTGGTCGGTTCGATGGCGGACGCGCTGGAGCGGGTCGGGGCGGGCGAGCCGGACCCGGCGTGCCGGGAGTGCGGGGGGATCCTCAAGCCGCGCATCGTGATGTTCGGCGAGAACCTGGACCCGGAGGTGCTCGGGCAGGCCGACGCGGTCGCCCGGGCCTGCGACGTCTTCATCGCGGTCGGCACCAGCCTCCAGGTGTTCCCGGTGGCGGGGCTGCCGTACAACGCGGTGCGGACCGGGGCGAAGCTGATCATCGTGAACGGCGAGCCGACGCCCTACGACGAGGCCGCGGCCGAGGTGATCCGGGAGCCGATCTCGCAGGCGTTGCCGAAGCTGGTGCGCCGACTTGTCCTGGAACGGGCCTGAGCGGGGGCCGGAAGGGTCATGTTCCCGGACGTACCGCGTGCGTACGATGATCTTTCCGGCTTCCCCCCTCCTGGCCTGGAGTGATCGACCGATGACGACGACGGCGAAGTTCGACCCCTGGTCGGCGGCCTTCGTGGCCCACCCGTACGACGCGTACGCCGAACTGCGCGAGCACGCGCCGGTGACGTACTTCGAGCCCACGAACCAGTGGCTCGTCTCGCGCCACGAGGACGTCAGCGCCCTGCTGCGCGACCGGCGGCTCGGCCGCACCTACACCCACCGCTTCAGCCACCAGGAGTTCGGCCGCCCCGAGCCCGACCCGGCGCACGAGCCCTTCCACACCCTCAACGACCACGGGCTGCTCGACCTGGAGGCACCCGACCACACCCGGCTGCGTCGGCTGGTCTCCAAGGCCTTCACCCCGCGCATGGTCGAGGGGCTGCGCCCCACCGTGCAGCGGCTGGCCGGCGAACTGGTCGACGGGCTGCTCGCGGCCGGCGGCGGCGACCTGATCTCCGCCGTCGCCGAGCCGCTGCCGGTCGCCGTGATCGCCGAGATGCTCGGCGTGCCGGAGGCCGACCGCCACCTGCTGCGGCCCTGGTCCGCCGACATCACCGGGATGTTCGAGCTCAACCCCACCGAGGAGACGGCCCGCCGGGCCGTCACCGCGAGCATCGAGTTCTCCGACTACCTGCGCACCCTGATCCGCGAACGCCGGGGCAACCCCGGGACGGACCTGATCAGCGCGCTCATCCAGGCCCAGGAGGGCTCCGACGCGCTCAGCGAGCAGGAGATGATCTCCACCTGCGTGCTGCTGCTCAACGCCGGCCACGAGGCCACCGTCAACACCACCGGCAACGGCTGGTGGGCGCTGTTCCGCAACCCCGGGGAGCTCGCCCGGCTGCGCGGCTCGGTGGACGCCCTGCTGCCCACCGCGATCGAGGAGCTGATGCGCTGGGACACCCCGCTGCAGATGTTCGAGCGCTGGGTGCTGGAGGACATCGAGGTCCGCGGCGTCACCATCCCGCGCGGCGCCGAGATCGCCCTGCTCTTCGGCTCCGCCAACCGCGACCCCGAGCGCTTCGCCGACCCGGACCGCCTCGACCTCGGCCGCACCGACAACCCGCACATCACCTTCGGCGCCGGAATCCACTTCTGTCTGGGCGCCCCGCTCGCCAGACTGGAGCTCACCGAGTCCTACGGCACGCTGCTGCGCCGGGCCCCGGGCCTGCGGCTGGTCCGCGAGCCCGAGTGGAACCCGGGCTACGTGATCCGCGGGCTCAAGGAGCTGTTGGTCGAGGTGTGACGGGAAGAGGGGGAGCTGCCGTGGGCAAGGCGACGGGGGCACTGCTGGGGTTGGCGATCGGCGACGCGATGGGCCGGCCGACCGAGTTCCAGGACATCGAGCGGATCGCCGCCGACCACCCCGACTGGCGGCGGCTCCCGCTGCCGAAGAAGGCGCTGGTCACCGACGACACCCAGATGACGCTCGCCCTCGCCCGCGGCCTGCGCACCGCCCTGGCGCGCGGGACCCTGACGCCCCTGCGGCTGGAACGGCCGGTCCGCGAGGAGTTCGTCGACTGGTGGCGCTCCCCGCAGAACAACCGCGCCCCCGGCATGACCTGCCTGCGCGCCTGCCAGCGGCTCAGCCACGACGAGTACCGCTGGCAGCAGGCCAGCGACATCGGCTCCAAGGGCTGCGGCGCCAACATGCGGGTCGCCCCGGTCGGGCTGATCCGCGACCTGGACGCCCGGCAGCTCTCCGGCGCCGCCCAGCTGCAGTCCGCGCTCACCCACGGCCACCCGACCGCGCTCGCCGCCAGTGACCTCACCGCGTACGCCGTGCGCAAGCTCGCCGAGGGCGTTGCGCCCGCCGCACTGCCCGCGGTGCTGCGGGCGTACGCGCTGGCGAACCGCGAGCGGTACGACGCGTTCTGGCTCGGCGACCTCGCCGACCACTGGTACGGCGCCTCCCCGCAGGCCGTCATCGCCCGCGGCTGGGACGACTGCCTCCAGGTGCTCGACCGGCTGGACGCGGCGCTCGCCGCCCCCGACGTCGAGGCCGACCCGTGCCTGGCCACCGGCGAGGGCTGGGTCGCCGAGGAGGCCTTCGGCACCGGCCTGCTCTGCTTCCTGCTGCTGCCCGACGACCCGGTGGCGGCCGTCCGCCGGGCCGCCTGCTCCAGCGGCGACTCCGACTCGCTGGCCTGCCTGACCGGCGCCTTCGCCGGCGCCCACCACGGCGAAGCGGCCTGGCCGGCCGACTGGGTGGAGCGGATCGAGCACCGGGACGAACTGCTGGAGTTCGGGGCGCTCTGGGACTGAGCCGGGGCGCGCCGGCCGGGCGGAACCGGCGGGCGGGGCGGCACGTCGAAGGGCCATGACGAACCGCAGCACCGCAACCCGTCGCACCCTCCGCCGCCCGGCGGCGCTGCTCCTCGCGGCCGTGCTCGCCACGCCGCTGCTCGCCGGCTGCGGCAGCACCGGGGCCGCCGCGCCCGTGGAGCTCCGGGCGTCCGCGACCGTGAGCCGGCCGGCCGTCGACCCGGCCCAGGTGGCCGCCACCGCGACCGCCACCGACGCCTTCGGCCTGGACCTCCTGCACGCCCTGACCGGCGAGCCGGACGCCGCCGGGAGCAACCTCGTGGTCTCCCCGTCCGGCCTGGCCACCCTGCTTGCCATGCTGCTGCCCGGAGCCCGCGGCGCCACCGCCGGGGAACTGGCCGAGGCCCTGCACACCGGGCTCGACCCGCGGCAGTACGCGCTCGCCACCGGCGCGCTGAACCGGCCGGTCCCGGCCACCGACAAGCTGACCCTGCGCCGCAGCGACGACGTCTGGACCCAGCAGGGCCTGGCCGTCGCGCCGGACTACCTCGCCACCCTCGGCGCCGCCTTCGACGCCGGGGTCCACCAGGCCGACTTCGCCAAGGACCCGGACGGGGCCCGCAAGACCGTCAACGCGGCCGTGGAGAAGGCCACCGACGGCCGGATCAAGGACCTGTTCGGCTCGAACGGGATCACGTCGAGCACCCGGCTGGTGCTCACCGACGCGCTGTACCTCAAGGCGAAGTGGGCCTCCGCCTTCAAGCCCTCGCACACCGCCGACCGCCCGTTCCGCAAGCTCGACGGCTCCGCCCCGGCCGTCCCCACGATGGGGCAGACCGGGGAGTTCAAGTACGCCGACGGCTCCGGCGGGATCGTCGGCGAGCCCTGGCAGGCCGTCGAGCTGCCCTACGCGGAGGGCGGGCTGGTGATGGACCTGATCGTCCCCGCGCAGGGCGGCTTCGCCGCGTTCGCCAAGGGCCTGGACCAGCCCCAGCTCGACCGCATCCTCGGGGCCCTCGCCGAGCGGCCGGTCGACCTCCGGCTGCCGCGCTTCCACTTCGGCACCTCGAAGGAGCTCACCCCCGCGCTGCGCTCGCTCGGCGTGCGGGCGGCCTTCGACGCGGCCGACTTCGGCGGCATCGCCAAAGACCCGCTGGCCGTCGGCACGGTGGTGCAGAAGGCCACGATCGAGGTCGGCGAGGACGGCACGGTCGCGGCGGCCGGCAGCGGTGCCGGGATGGAGGTGATGGCGGTGCCGAACGCCGAACGGCCGGTCCAGCTGTACGTCGACCGGCCGTTCCTGTTCCTGATCCGGGACGCCCGGGGCGGCGCGCCGCTGTTCCTCGGCCAGGTCACCGACCCGCGGGCGGGGTAGTCACCGGGCCGGGTGGTCACCAGGCGGGGTAGCGCCCGCCGAGCCCGGGGTGCAGCGGGTCGCGGCTGCCGAACAGCACCAGCAGGTCGTCGGCGACCTGCCGCAGCTCGGACCGGCCCTCGACCGCCCCGGCCCACTCGGGGGGCAGCGCCGCGGCGCCGTACGCGGCCCCGACCAGGTTGCCGCAGACCGCGCCGGTCGAGTCGCTGTCCCCCGAGTGGTTCACCGACAGCAGCAGCGCGGTGCGCACCGGGTCGGGGTCCAGGGTGGCCGCCAGCAGCGAGTACACCGCGATGGCCAGGCACTCCTCGGCGATCCAGCCGAGCCCGACCCGCTCCACCGTCTCCGCGGCCGGCTCGGCCTCCTGGGCCAGCCGCACCGCCCGGGCCAGCGCCTGGACGGTCTCCTTGGAACTCGGCAGCTCGCGGATCTGCTCCACCGTCTCGCCGACCGCCGCCCACGGCTCGGTGCCGTCCGCGAGCCGCTCGACCAGGGCCGCGAAGGCGCCGGCCGCGAGGTAGCCGGTCGGGTGTCCGTGGGTGAGCTGGGCGCACTGCACCGCCAGCCCGAAGGACTGTTCGACACCGAGCCGGGCCAGCCCGAACGGCGCCGAGCGCATCACCGTGCCGCAGCCCTTGGAACCCGGGTTGATCGGCCCCAGCAGCCCGATCGCGGACGGCGCCTCGAACACCGGATGCTCGGTCACCCCGCTCAGGCAGGCGTTGCCGGGCGCCCGCCGCGCGTACAGGAAGGGCCGGCTCAGCAGCCAGCCGTCGTACGGGCGGGGCTGCGGCTCGGTGTCCGGCGCGCCCTGGTACTGGGTCCGCAGCCAGCGCCGGTAGGCGCCGTGGACGGCCTCCGGCACCGAGCCGCCGCCGCCCGTCCAGCCGCGGACGAAGCCGCGGATCAGGCCCTCGGCGGTGAACAGCGTCATCTGGGTGTCGTCGGTGACCTCGACCGGCCCGGGCCCGGCCGGCAGCGTGGTCACGCCCTGCGGCCCGTACCGGTCCTGGATCTGGTGGAGTTGCCGGAACTCCACCGGCCAGCCCAGCGCATCGCCGATCGCTCCGCCGAGCAGCGCTCCGCGCACCCGGTCCCGGTACCCTGACTCCGCCGCCGGATCCGTCACGTCGCGTCCCCCTTCGTTCGTGGCGGACTACGTTCTATCAGGTCCCCGGGGAATGATCGGCGGGACGGGTCCTACCGGCGGATCGCACCGGCGCGTCCGTGCAGCGCGGCCCGGTCGGCGGCGGCGCGTCCGGCCGCCCAGCCCACGCCGTCGCTGACCCGCACCCGCTGCGAGACCAGCTTCGGGAACAGCCGGTCGACCTGCTCGTCCACCGCCTCGGAGCGGGCGGCGAGCGCGGGCAGCAGCCGCTCGTCCGGCAGCAGCTGCTCCTCGGTGCCGTCCTCGCGCAGGTGCCGGCCGGCCGCGGCGGCGCTGGTGGCCCGCTCGGTCGCGGCGGTCAGCCGCTCGCGGATCCGCGCCGCGTACGCGACCAGGAAGGACTGCCGGAACGCCTTGCTGCGCGAGTCCTTGCGGGAGCCGGCCTTGTTGAGCGCGTGGGTGGCCTGCACCAGCAGCGAGGTGTAGAGCAGCTCGACGCCGTCCAGGTCGCCGTCGAAGCCGACCACGGTGCAGAAGCCGAACTCCTTCGCCCACACCACCCGGCACCGGTTGGCCGCCGCGACCGCGTCCAGCAGCATCGTCTTGGGACCCTCGTACGGGTTGTCCACCCCGATCCGCAGCGCCGCCGGGGTGTCGCGGTCGTCGCCGGCCGCGGCCAGCAGCGCGTCGTCGATGCTGTGCTGGGCCATCAGCTGCTGGGCCTTGGCGGTCAGCGCCTCGGCCTCCTCCGGGTACTCGGTCGACTCGGCCTTGGCCAGCAGCGCCCGGATCCGCGCCAGCATCCGCGGCTCGCCGGTCACCGGCGCCGAGTGCCGCCCCCGGACGGCCTGCCCGGGGGCGGGCCCCACCGGGGCGATCGGCGGCAGCCGGCCCCAGGTGCGCAGCAGCTCCAGGACGGCGGTGGCGAGCGCGAAGCGGTCCAGCCGGTGCCGGTGGGCGAAGGCACCGAGGTACTCCTCGTCGCCGGACCACCACACCTCGGCCTCCAGCTCGCGCAGCTGCTCCCGCCAGCGCCGGTCCAGGCCGGCTGCGGGGTGGCGGCGGTCCTCGGCGGCGATCAGGTCCACGGCGAGGGCCAGGTGGACGGGCTGCAGCTCGCGCCGTACCACCCGGGCCAGGTCGGCCGGCCGCCATCCGGCGGACCAGCAGCGGCCGACGGCGGTGTCCGCGTGGCCGAGCACCGCCCGGCTCACCTCGGGCCACTGCCCGGCCGAGGCGGCCAGCAGCGAGGCCCCGGTGTCCAGGGCGAGGTCCAGTGCGTCCTCCGGTGCCGTCAGCACCGACCGCACCGCCTGCTCCAGCAGCGGCCCGGCGGTCCCGGCCTGCTGCGCGCGCTCGCCCACGGTGTGTCCCTGCTCTCCTCGACGGTCCGGCCTCCTGCCCATGATGCCGGAGCCGCGGCGAAGACCGTCCGGCGCTCGGGCCGGCGGGGCCCGCGGCTCAGCGCTCGATGGCCTTGGCCAGGATCTCCGGCGTGCGCTCCAGCAGCCGGCCCGCGGCCATCCGCACGCCCAGCGTCGCGACCAGGGCGCCGTACAGCGGGCCGATCAGCAGCACCGGCCAGCTCGGCCCGTCCGAGACCAGCGCCCAGGCGAGGTAGCCGCCGACCGGCAGTGCCAGCACCGTGACGCCGAGCATCGAGCCGAACTGGTTGAGCAGGATCAGCCCGCCCTGTCCGGGGGCGGCGTTGCGCATCGGGTTGCTGTCGGCCGGCATGGTGTAGGGCGCCAGCACGCTGAACATCGAGCCCAGCGCGATCCCGCAGCCGAGGAGGGTCAGCGCCAGGCCGAGCGCGGACGGCAGCTCGCCCCACCGGCCGGTGACAGCCGCCAGCACCAGCCCCAGCACCACCGTCACCGGGACGGCGTACGACAGCACCGCGTACGCCCGGCCGCGCAGCTCGGACCGGGCGTCGGCCGGGGTGCGCAGGGTGGCGGCGACCATCCAGAACGCCGAGCCGTCCATGCCGAACAGGTTGAGCATCTGCAGTCCCAGGAACACCCCGGTCATCGCCAGCAGGTAGACGCTCGCCCAGCCCTGGACCATCGACAGCACGCAGATCACCAGCGTCATCCCGATGCTGGTGAACAACGCGGCCTTGGCCCGCGGCTCGCGCCAGGCGTACCGCAGGTGGCGCTGCATCACCGCGCCGGTGCGGCCTTGGGGCAGGAAGCGCCAGCCGCGCGAGTTCTGCACCCCCCGGGCCACCTCCAGGGTGGAGGAGTCGGCGGTGACCATCAGCTCCTGCAGGCTCCGCCGCCACCAGCGCAGCAGCAGCGCCAGCAGCGCGGCGGCCGCGGCGAGCTGGAGCAGCGCGAGCCCGTACCGGCCCTCGCCGGCGGTGCGCGGCGCGTCCGCCGCGCTGATCGGCGGGATCCAGCGCAGCACCGAGGCGATCGGCTTCAGCGGGGTGAGGTCGATCGGTCCGCCCCGACGGCCGAGGATGCTCTGCGAGCCGACGTTGGCGACCTGCACCAGCAGCGCGAAGGCCAGCCCGCCGAAGATCGCGAAGTCCTTGCCGCGCCGGCTGGAGAGCATCCGGGCGTTGCCCGCCGCGACCGCCCGGGAGAGCGTGACCAGGCAGAGCACCGCGAGCGGTACGGCGGGCACCGCGACCGCGGCCGAGGCGCCGCCGGCCGCGCCGGCCAGCACCGCGCCGGTCACCAGCACCAGGCTGATCAGCGGCCCCGGTCCGATCAGCGCGGCCAGCAGCGAGCCGCGCAGCAGCGGGCCGGGCCGCAGCGGCAGCATGGTCAGCCGGGTCGGGTCGGCGCTCTCGTCGCTGGAGAAGAGGAACAGCGGCAGGGCGGCCCAGCCCAGGGCCAGCACGCCGAGCAGCATCACCCCGGCGTCCCCGGAGCCCGCGTAGCGCCCGTTCAGCGCGCTCATGGCGACGGCGACGCCGGCCGCGAGGGCCAGGCCCAGGACGCCGCCGATCACGTAGACGGTGGTCCGGCCGGGGCTGCGCCGCAGCCCGTTGCGCAGCAGCCGCAGCTTGAGCGCGACCAGGGCGCGCACCACCGTCCGCCCGTCGGGCACCGAGGCCGTGCGCGTGGCCTCGCTCCGCTCGGTCACAGGGCACCCCCGGGCTGCCCGCCGCCGAGCCAGCCGAGCGCCTGCCCGTCGTCCTCGCGCACGCCTATCAGGTCCAGGAAGGCCTCGTGCAGGCTGCGCCCACCCCGGACGGTGTCCAGCGGCCCCTGGGCGATCACCTGGCCGGCGTTGACCACGGCGACCCAGTCGCAGAGCTGTTCGACCAGCTCCATCACGTGGCTGGAGAAGACCACCGTGGAGCCGGCCGCCGCGTACCGCTTGAGCACGCCGCGGATGGTCTGGGCGGAGACCGGGTCGACGCCCTCGAAGGGCTCGTCCAGGAACAGCACGTCCGGGTTGTGCAGCAGCGCCGCGGCCAGGCCGATCTTCTTGCGCATGCCGGTGGAGTAATCGGCGACCAGCTTGTCGGAGTCCCGGCCGAGGTCCAGGACGGCCAGCAGCTCCTCGGCCCGCCGGTCCACCTCGGCGCCGGGCAGGCCGCGCAGCCGCCCGGTGTACTGGAGCAGCTCGCGCCCGCTGAGCCGCTCGAACATCCGCAGGCCCTCGGGCAGGATGCCGATCCGCGCCTTGACCGTGACCGGGTCCGCCCACACGTCGGTGCCGTGCACCAGGACGGTGCCCTGGTCGGGCCGGAGCAGCCCGGTGACCATCGACAGCGTGGTGGTCTTGCCGGCACCGTTCGGCCCGACCAGGCCGATGAACGCCCCGGCCGGCAGCTCCAGGCTCAGCCCGGCCACCGCGGCCTGGGCGCCGAAGTGCTTCCAGAGCCCCTGGATGCTGACGGCGGACGGGGTTCCCGGCCCGGGGAGGTCGGAGGACGGCGGCGCTGACGCCTGCATGGCGGCCTTCTCTGCTCGTGGTGGTGGAGTGGTGGGCATCGTGCTGGTGGAAGCTCTCGGGGCTCAGCCTGT
The DNA here is from genome assembly GCF_053611565.1 of Kitasatospora sp. NPDC054795. NCBI lineage: Bacteria > Bacillati > Actinomycetota > Actinomycetes > Kitasatosporales > Streptomycetaceae > Kitasatospora > Kitasatospora sp. NPDC054795. Next base: position 56,486 of record NZ_JBSHAP010000018.1, on the reverse strand, counting down.
CACTGCTCGAACAGGCTGTCGTCCGAGTTGAGCATCCCCTGAGCACATCCGCCGAACGGGTGAGGCACGCCGACCAATATCCTCTTCTCGGCGGCTACTGGGCCGATTTGGCAACTACTCAGTTCGGCTGTTCGTCCTGCACTATGAGGAAGCAGTGACGTGCGCGGGGGTGCCGCGCTACCGGGAGGTGGCGGATGTCCGTACAACCATGGGGCGAGCCCGGTTCCGGCTATCCGCCCGGCAAGCAGTCGGCGGGTGGCTGGCAGCCGGTGCCCGCGGTGTCGTCGCAGGCGGCGATGCGGGCGGGCCACGCGGACCGGGACCGGACGCTCGACGTGCTCAAGGCCGCGTTCGCCGAGGGGCGGCTCTCCGTCCAGGAGTACGAGCAGCGTCACGAGGCCGTGGCCGCGGCGCAGACCTACGGTCAGCTGGCCGTGCTGGTGGCCGACCTGCCCTCCGGGCCGATGACGGCGCCGCCGGCCGCCGCCACGCCGGTTCCGGCCACCTTCATGGCCGTCCCGCCGCCGGTGCAGGCCCGCCCCACCAACGTGCTCGCCGTGGTCTCCCTGGTGGCCAGTCTGGTCGGCCTCTCCGCGCCCGCCGTGATCACCGGCCACATCGCCCGCTCGGAGATCCGCCGCCGCAACATGGACGGCGACTGGGCTGCCGTCCTCGGCCTGGTCATCGGCTACCTGGGGTGCGCGTTCTGGACCCTGATGATCCTCGTCGGCTTCGCCTGAGGCCCACCCGGTCGGGTGATCCCACGGTGGTCGGCCGTTCTTCCCGATGGGGCCATCCTCAGGCGGAGGACCTATGATGCCCGGGGCTGCCGCCGCGCACCCGGACGCAGTACGTTCTCCGTCACCGGCCGACGCCGAAGGGCCGGGCGGGCCGAGCGAGCGACCACGAGCTGAGGACCGTGCCAGTGACAGTCAGTGCCCAAGAGGCCTCCAGGATCCCGCCGATCGGAGGACGTTCGCTGATCCGGGGATCCGCGGGCCGCTCCGTGGCCCGGCTCCGGACGTCGGCTCCGGCACTGCTCGCGGGCGAGGCCGCGGTCTCCTTCCTGGCCGCCCTGGTGCTCCCGCTGATGGCGCGCGGCTTCCAGATGGACCCGCTGAACCGGATCGCCCAGGTGAGCGGTCTCGCCGCGGTGCAGCTGCGGTTCGCGGTCATCGGCTTCCTCCTGCTCGGCGCGGTCGTGCTCGCGATGCGCTTCCGCTCGGGCCGGCACTTCGGCCTGGCGTCCCGTTTCTCCTCGGCCGCCATCGCCGGTCTCGCCAGCGGCTTCGTGGCGGCCGGCGCGGTCATCGCGCTGCTCGGCACGCCCTGGCCGATGTTCGGCATGAACGGCGACAGCCAGCGCATCGTCGAGTGGGCCCACGCGGTGGTGAACGGTCAGCCCTCGGGCTCGCCGGTCTACCCGCCGGCGCCGCTCTACACCCTGGGCTTCTACGCGGAGCTGTTCCGCGGCGGCAACACCGCGTACGCCTTCAAGGACCTGCAGATCTTCGGCGCCGCCGCGTTCGGCCCGCTGGTCTACCTCTCGTGGCGCATGCTGCTCAGCCCGGTCCGCGCACTGGCCTTCGGCGTGCTGCCGGCCTTCGCCCTGATCGACGCCTACAAGCCGTACAGCCAGACCGTGCTGGTGGTCCTGGTGCCCGTGCTGGTCGCCGTGGTGGTGCACCTGCGCCGGAGCGGGACGGACGGCTGGCGGCTGCTGCTGCTGAAGGCGGGCGGCTTCGGGGTGTTGCTGGGCCTGATGTTCCTCACGTACTCCGGCTGGTTCCTGTGGAGCGCCCTCGGCGTGCTGGTCGCGGCGCTGATGTACTTCCCCTGGCACGAAGACCGGCGCAAGGGCCTGGCGTACCTCGGCACCACCGGGGTCGCCTTCCTGCTGGTCTGCGGCAGCTACCTGGTGACCATGCTGACGGAGGCACCGGACACCAAGGACTCCAACTTCCGCTTCGACAACTTCACCGACCCGGCGTACTTCCTGATGTGGCGTACGGACATGCCGGGCAAGGTGGGGGACTGGCCGATCCCCGGCGAGTTCGGCGGCATGGACCTGTTCGCGGTGGTGATGTTCGTCGCACTGGGCGCCGCCCTCTGGCTGGGCATCCGCAAGCCGGTGATCGTCACCATCAGCTGCATGTTCGCGAGCGCCTGGGTGATGCGGATGTTCATCGCCTCGCACATGTACGAGACGCAGACGGTCCAGCTCTACACCCGGACCAACAACCAGCTGCTCTACTGCGGTCTGCTGCTCTGCGCCCTGCTCGCCCACCTGGTCTCGCTCCGGCTGGCCGAGCGCCGCCGGGCCGCGGAGGCCGCCGGGACGGCCGGAACCGCCGGAACGGCCCTGCCGGGTCCGCAGGCGGCCGTGATCGGTACGCTGTTCGCTCTTCTCTTCCTGTTCGGTACGGTCTCCTCGTCGATGGCGGACCGCTACATGCCGGCGAAGGAGGACACCTACCGCATCCTGCCGTGGGTGTCGCACACCATGCAGAACCTCGACGGCACCTGCCCGAAGTTCGCGCCGGGTGGGCAGTGCTCCAAGACCGGTGACCAGTCATGGCTCAGCATGATCAAGTAACCAGTTCCCGCCCATGAGCCCGAACTGACCCCGAAGGCCCAATCCTGATGATGATCACCGCCGTCAAGAGCCTCGCCGACCGGCTCGTCTCCTCACCGAGGCGTCTGTGGGTCGTGGCGTTCGCGATCCTGTTCGCACTGAGTGGGGCCTGGGCGTTCGCTTCGCCGACCGGCGCCTCGCCGGACGAGCACGCACACCTGATCCGGGCGGCGGCCGTCGCCCGAGGCCAGGTCGAGGGACGGGAGGTCATGGTCCCGCACCTGGTGGGCGGCATCGAGGGCCAGTTCGCCGAGACAGGGGTCGAGCTCCCGCGCATCTACCAGGACCTCAAGGACGTCAACAGCTGCTACGTCTTCAAGCCCGAGCAGCCGGCCTCCTGCGCGCCCCGGCTCGTGGACCGTCCGGGGGAGACCCTGGTGACCACCGCGGCGGGCCGCTACCACCCGGCGTACTACTTCGCGGTGGGCTGGCCCAGCCTCCTGGTCCACGGGGCCAAGGCCTTCTACCTGATGCGCCTGATGTCGGCGCTGATCTGCTCCGCCCTGGTGGCGAGCGCGGTGGTCTCGGCGGCGGAGTGGCGGCGGCGCTCCTTCACCCTGCTCGGCGTGATCACCGCGGCCACGCCGATGGCGCTGTTCCTGTTCGGCGTGGTCAACCCGAGCGGTCCGGAGATCGCGGCGGGCATCCTGGTCTGGAGCGCCGGGCTGCCGATGCTGATGAGCCCGGACCCGCTCCTGCTGAACCGCCGGCTGGCGCGGTTGGGCATCGGCGCGCTGGTGCTGATCAGCATCCGCCCGCTGGGCCTGATCTGGTTCGCCGGGGCCCTGTTCTTCGCGCTGCTGCTGGGCCAGAAGGGGGCGGTGCGCGAAGTGCTCCGCCGCAAGGTGACCTGGCTCTGGGGCGGCCTGGCGGCAGCGGGGGCCGTCGCGGCCCTGGCCTGGTCGTCGAGCCACCCGGACAACTCGATCATCAACACCCCGAGCGACCTCACCCCGCTCGCCGCGGCCCGGAAGACCTTCGACTTCGGCCTGCTCTACATGAAGCAGATGATCGGCTACTTCGGCTGGCTGGACGCCGAGGCGCCGGCCGCGACGCTGCTGGTCTGGTGCGGCGTGGCGCTCGCCCTGGCGATGTTCGCGCTCTGCTACGCCCGGTTCCGCGACGCGCTGGCGATCGTCGGCGTGATGGCCGGCGTCGTGGTGATACCGATAGCGGCACAGGCCATGCAGGCGCGCCAGCTGGGCATGATCTGGCAGGGCCGCTACCTGCTGCCGTTCGCCGTCGGACTGCCGATCCTGTGCGCCGCGATCTGCCACGAGCGGCTTCCCTGGGGCGGCTTCGCCTGGCGCCGGCTGCTGGTGATCGCCGGCTTCTCGCTGTCCCTGGTCAACGCCGCGGCCTTCCTCTGGGCGCTGCGCCGCAACACCGTCGGCAGCACCGGCCCGCTGCTGATCAACCCGGCCCACTGGTCCCCGCCCGGCACCTGGATGCTCTGGCTGGCCGTGTACACGCTGGCCGCGCTCGCGCTGGGGCTGCTCACGGCGGTGTCGGACAACCGGGAGCGCCCACTGCCGCAGTCGGCCGGGGCGGCCGGCGGCAGCGCCAGCCAGGACCCGCCCCGGCTCGCCGGGGCCCACGCGGAGGCGTAGGGTCGCGGTGCGGGGGCTGCCCGGTTGTGGTAGGGAGCCCCGCCCCGGCCCGGTTCCCGGCCCGCTTTCGGCGCAAGCCCCGCGACCTGCGGCGTTGCATTTGTTTTGACCGAGCCCGATGCGCTAGGTACGCTCTGACCTTGTGCCTGGGGTGTCCCCGGGTCCTTGTGCGTGCATGCACACCGGTCGCCGCGCCGAGCCGGAGCGCTTCCCAGCGCGCCGCGCGTAGAGCGCCGTCGCTGTACAGCAGCCATGGGATTCCGTGTCGTAACAAGCCCAACACACCCGACCGCGTGGGTCGACCACGGGGCCGTGTGCGAGGGAGACATCGCAGGTTAGTTCCACCAAGCCTTGGCACACAGAAAACGGAGAAACGGTGCCTACGATCCAGCAGCTGGTCCGAAAGGGCCGGCAGGACAAGGTCGAGAAGAACAAGACTCCCGCGCTGAAGGGTTCCCCGCAGCGCCGTGGGGTCTGCACGCGTGTGTACACGACCACCCCGAAGAAGCCGAACTCGGCTCTCCGCAAGGTCGCCCGTGTGCGCCTCACCAGCGGGATCGAGGTCACCGCTTACATCCCGGGCGAGGGCCACAACCTGCAGGAGCACTCCATCGTGCTGGTGCGCGGTGGTCGTGTGAAGGACCTTCCTGGTGTCCGCTACAAGATCATCCGCGGTTCGCTCGACACCCAGGGTGTCAAGAACCGCAAGCAGGCCCGCAGCCGCTACGGCGCCAAGAAGGAGAAGTAAGAATGCCTCGTAAGGGCCCCGCCCCGAAGCGCCCGGTCATCATCGACCCGGTTTACGGCTCCCCGGTCGTCACTCAGCTGGTCAACAAGATCCTGCTGCACGGCAAGCGCTCCACCGCCGAGCGGATCGTCTACGGCGCCCTCGAGGGCGTTCGTGAGAAGACCGGCTCGGACCCGGTCGTCACGCTGAAGCGTGCGCTGGAGAACGTCAAGCCGGCCCTCGAGGTCAAGTCCCGCCGTGTCGGTGGCGCGACCTACCAGGTTCCGGTCGAGGTCCGTCCGGGCCGCGCCAGCACCCTGGCGCTGCGCTGGATGGTCGGTTACTCCCGCGCCCGTCGCGAGAAGACCATGACCGAGCGCCTCATGAACGAGATCCTCGACGCCAGCAACGGCCTGGGCGCTTCCGTGAAGCGTCGTGAGGACACCCACAAGATGGCCGAGTCCAACAAGGCCTTCGCGCACTACCGCTGGTAGTCCGTACCCCGTCACTAGACAGAGAGAGAACGAGCCACCATGGCTGCAACCTCCCTTGACCTCGCCAGGGTCCGCAACATCGGGATCATGGCGCACATCGACGCGGGCAAGACCACCACCACCGAGCGGATCCTGTTCTACACCGGTGTCTCGTACAAGATCGGTGAGGTCCACGATGGCGCTGCCACCATGGACTGGATGGAGCAGGAGCAGGAGCGCGGCATCACGATCACGTCGGCCGCGACGACCTGTCACTGGACCGTTGACGACGTCGACAACACCATCAACATCATCGACACCCCGGGCCACGTCGACTTCACCGTCGAGGTGGAGCGTTCGCTGCGCGTCCTCGACGGTGCCGTGACGGTGTTCGACGGTGTCGCCGGTGTCGAGCCCCAGTCCGAGACCGTGTGGCGGCAGGCTGACCGCTACGGCGTCCCGCGCATCTGCTTCATCAACAAGCTGGACCGCACGGGCGCGAACTTCTTCTTCTGCGTCAAGACCATCGTGGACCGCCTCGGCGCCACCCCGCTGGTCATGCAGCTGCCGATCGGTGCCGAGTCGGACTTCCAGGGCGTTGTCGACCTGGTCCGCATGAAGGCGCTGGTCTGGTCCGCCGAGGCCGCCAAGGGCGAGATGTACGACGTCGTCGACATCCCGGCCGACCTGCAGGAGCAGGCCGAGGAGTACCGCGAGGCGCTCATCGACACGGTCTCGAACGTCAGCGACGAGATCATGGAGCTCGCCCTGGAGGGCGAGGAGATCCCGGTCGAGCTGCTGCAGGACGCGATCCGCAAGGGCACCCTGAACTCGGACTTCACCCCGATCTTCTGCGGTACCGCCTTCAAGAACAAGGGCGTTCAGCCCCTGCTCGACGCGGTCGTCAAGTACCTGCCGTCGCCGCTGGACATCGAGTCCATCGAGGGCACCAAGCCCGGCGACGACACGGTCAAGATCTCCCGCAAGGCCTCGGACGACGAGCCGCTCGCCGCGCTCGCGTTCAAGATCATGTCGGACCCGCACCTCGGCAAGCTCACCTTCGTCCGGGTCTACTCGGGCCGCCTGGAGTCCGGCACCTCGGTGCTGAACGCCGTCAAGGGCAAGAAGGAGCGCATCGGCAAGATCTACCGCATGCACGCGAACAAGCGTGAGGAGATCGACTCGGTGGGCGCCGGCGACATCATCGCCGTCATGGGCCTGAAGCAGACCACCACCGGTGAGACGCTGTCCGACGAGAAGAACCCGGTCATCCTGGAGTCCATGGACTTCCCGGCCCCGGTCATCCGCGTCGCGATCGAGCCCAAGTCCAAGGGTGACCAGGAGAAGCTGGGTGTTGCCATCCAGCGTCTCGCCGAGGAGGACCCGTCCTTCCAGGTCAACACGGACGAGGAGACCGGCCAGACCATCATCGCGGGTATGGGCGAGCTGCACCTCGAGGTGCTGGTCGACCGTATGCGCCGTGAGTTCAAGGTCGAGGCCAACGTCGGCAAGCCGCAGGTCGCGTACCGCGAGACCATCCGCCAGGCGGTCGAGCGCATCGACTACACCCACAAGAAGCAGACCGGTGGTTCCGGTCAGTTCGCCAAGGTGCAGATCGCGATCGAGCCGCTCGAGCAGGCCGAGGGCTACGAGTTCGTCAACAAGGTCACCGGTGGCCGCGTTCCGCGCGAGTACATCCCGTCGGTCGACGCCGGCTGCCAGGAGGCCATGGAGTTCGGCATCCTCGCCGGCTACCCGCTGCAGGGTGTCCGGGTGAGCCTGCTCGACGGTCAGGCGCACGACGTCGACTCCTCCGAGCTCGCGTTCAAGATCGCCGGTTCGATGGCGTTCAAGGAAGGCGCGCGGAAGGCCAAGCCGGTCCTCCTCGAGCCGATGATGGCCGTCGAGGTCACCACGCCCGAGGACTACATGGGCGACGTGATCGGCGACATCAACTCTCGCCGTGGCCAGATCCGGTCCATGGACGAGCGTCACGGTGCCCGCGTCGTCACGGCGCTGGTGCCCCTCTCCGAGATGTTCGGCTACGTCGGTGACCTGCGCAGCAAGACCTCTGGTCGCGCGAGCTACTCGATGCAGTTCGACTCGTACGCCGAGGTTCCGAAGAACGTGGCGGACGACATCATCGCCAAGGCCAAGGGCGAGTGACGTCCCGATAATCGGGACGATAGCGAAGCCTTAGGCTATTCGGAGGCAACCCGGGAGGATCCGGTCGGATCCTCCCGGGAGCCTCCGGCCCCCCACCAGCGGGACGGCACGGGATGTCCTCCGGACAACCCGCACCAAAACCGATCAAAGACCAACTGGCGTCAGCACGGCGTACAGGAACTGTCCTCAGGAGGACTCAGTGGCGAAGGCGAAGTTCGAGCGGACGAAGCCCCACGTCAACATCGGCACCATCGGTCACATCGACCACGGTAAGACCACGCTGACCGCGGCCATCACCAAGGTGCTGCACGACGCGTACCCGGAGATCAACCCCTTCACGCCGTTCGACCAGATCGACAAGGCGCCGGAGGAGCGGCAGCGCGGTATCACCATCTCCATCGCGCACGTCGAGTACCAGACCGAGGCGCGCCACTACGCCCACGTCGACTGCCCGGGTCACGCCGACTACATCAAGAACATGATCACCGGTGCTGCCCAGATGGACGGCGCCATCCTCGTGGTCGCCGCCACCGACGGCCCGATGCCGCAGACCAAGGAGCACGTCCTCCTGGCCCGCCAGGTCGGCGTTCCGTACATCGTCGTCGCCCTGAACAAGGCCGACATGGTGGACGACGAGGAGATCCTGGAGCTCGTCGAGCTCGAGGTCCGCGAGCTGCTCTCCGAGTACGAGTTCCCGGGCGACGACCTGCCGGTCGTCCGCGTCTCCGCGCTGAAGGCGCTGGAGGGCGACAAGGAGTGGGGCGAGAAGCTCCTCGGCCTGATGCACGCGGTCGACGAGGCCATCCCGACCCCGGCCCGCGCCGTGGACCAGCCGTTCCTGATGCCGATCGAGGACGTCTTCACGATCACCGGTCGTGGCACCGTCGTCACCGGTCGTATCGAGCGTGGCATCCTCAAGGTCAACGAGACTGTCGACATCATCGGCATCAAGGAGACCAAGACCACCACCACGGTCACCGGCATCGAGATGTTCCGCAAGCTGCTCGACGAGGGCCAGGCCGGTGAGAACGTCGGTCTGCTGCTCCGCGGCATCAAGCGCGAGGACGTCGAGCGCGGCCAGGTCATCATCAAGCCGGGTTCGGTTACCCCGCACACCGACTTCGAGGCCCAGTCCTACATCCTGTCGAAGGACGAGGGTGGCCGCCACACCCCGTTCTTCAACAACTACCGCCCGCAGTTCTACTTCCGTACCACGGACGTGACCGGCGTCGTGACCCTCCCCGAGGGCACCGAGATGGTCATGCCGGGCGACAACACCGCCATGACCGTCGCGCTGATCCAGCCGATCGCCATGGAGGAGGGCCTCAAGTTCGCCATCCGTGAGGGTGGCCGCACCGTCGGCGCCGGCCAGGTCACCAAGATCATCAAGTAGTCTGATGGTCTGACCTGCCTGCCTCGTACAGGCTCAGTCCGAAGGGCCCCGCGCACCGCACGGTGCGCGGGGCCCTTCGGCGTCTCATCAGCGGTTCACCGGAGCGGGCCTCCTTTCAGCGGCCGCTCATCGCAGACTGTTATGGTCGGGCGACATCCAGCCCGGCCGTCGTGGAAAGTGGGACCAACGCATGTCAACGGCACCGCTGTTGTCGGTCGTGATGCCTATCTACAACGAGCAGGAGGCGCTCCCGCTGACCGTCGAACGGCTGCGGCCGATCCTCGACGGGCTCGACGTGAGCTACGAGGTGGTCGGCGTCGACGACGGCAGCACCGATGTCACCCCGGTGCTGATGCAGAAGATCCGCCAGGACTGGCCGGAGTTCCGCATCGTCCGCTTCGCCCGCAACTCCGGGCACCAGGCCGCCCTCACCGCCGGCCTCCACCGCGCCTTCGGCGACTACGTGGTCTCCATCGACGCCGACCTCCAGGACCCGCCGGAGAAGATCCCCGAGATGCTGGCGCTCGCCCGCGAGCAGAACCTGGACATCGTCTACGGGGTGCGCGGCGACCGCGGCACCGACACCTTCTTCAAGCGGCACACCGCAGGCGGGTACTACCGGCTGATGCGCCGACTGGTCGGCAAGCGGATGCCCAACCAGGCCGGCGACTTCCGGCTGCTGAGCCGGGCGGCCGTGGACGCGCTCAAGGCGATGCCCGAGCACCAGCCGGTCTACCGGCTGCTGGTGCCCTGGCTGGGCTTCCCCAGCGGCGAGGTGGTCTACGTGCGCGAGGAGCGGATCGCGGGGAGCAGCCACTACCCGCTGTCCAAGATGGTCCGGCTCGCGTTCGACAGCGTCACCAACTTCTCCGCCGCCCCGCTGCGACTGGCCACCTGGCTCGGGCTGTTCAGCTTCCTGGTCTGCATCCTGCTGGCGCTCTACACCACGATCGCGTACGCCGTCGGCTCCACCGTGCCCGGCTGGTCCTCGCTGTTCATAGGGATGCTCTTCATCGGCGCCGTGCAGCTGGTCTGCGTCGGCCTGCTGGGCGAGTACGTCGGCCGGATCTACTCGGCGGTCCAGGCGCGGCCCGCGTACTTCGTCGGCTACGACTCGGCCGAGGAGCCGGACCGGTACGGTGCGGGCGCGTGAACGAGAGCCTCCCCACGGCCCGGGACGAGCGCGAGGAGCCCGCCGAGGCACCCCGGCCGGTCCGCCGGCTGCTGCCGTCCTTCCTGGTGATCGGGGTGCTGAGCACCGTCTTCTGCCTGGCGCTGTTCGTGCTGCTGCGGCTGGTGACCTCGCCGCAGGTGGCCAACCTGATCGCGCTGGCGGTCAGTGCGATGGCCAACACCGCGGCCAACCGCCGCTTCACCTTCGGCATCACCGGCTCGGACGGCGCGGTGCGCCACCAACTGCAGGGCGCGGTCGCGTTCCTGATCGGGCTGGGACTGTCCAGCGGTGCCCTGGCGCTGCTGGACGTGGCGGTGCCGCACGCCTCCCGGACGGTCGAGGTGGCCGGGCTGGTGGTGGCCAACGGCCTCGCCACGGTGGTCCGGTTCGTGCTGGCCAAGGTGTGGGTCTTCCGGACGCCCTGAGCCGGCGCGGGGGAGACGACGACGGAGGGGGCGCATGCCGTGGCACGCGCCCCCTCCGTGTGGGCCGGGCTGCGCTACTGCTGCTTCAGCGAGTCCGTGTAGGCCTTGCAGGCCTGGTAGTCCGGCAGCAGGCCGTCGGCGAGCGCCTCCGCGAGGGAGGGCGCCACCGCGTCGCGGGCCGAGAGCTGCGGGGCGTCGGTCGGCCACTCGATGCCGAGATCCGGGTCCAGCGGGTGCACGCCGTGCTCGCCGGTCGGGTTGTACGTCGCCGAGCAGAGGTAGGTCAGCGTGGCGTCGTCGGTGAGGGCGCAGAAGCCGTGGCCGAGGCCCTCCGGGATGTAGACGGCCTTGCGCTCGGTGTCGTCCAGCCGGACGAACTCCCACTTGCCGAAGTTCGGCGAGCCGACCCGCAGGTCGACGATGACGTCCAGCACCGCGCCGCGGGTGCAGGCCACGTACTTGGCCTGGCCGGGCGGGACGTCGGCGAAGTGGATGCCGCGGACGACGTCCTTGGCGGAGAGCGACAGGTTGGCCTGGGCCAGGTTCAGCGGGTGGCCGACGACCTCGGCGAGGCGGTCGAAGCGGTACCACTCGGTGAAGTGGCCGCGGGCGTCGCCGTGCACCTGAGGGGTGATCTCGAAGGCGCCCTCGATGGAGAGCTCACGGAACTTCACTTGGCGGCCGCCTCTTCGAGCAGGCCCACCAGGTACTGGCCGTAGCCGCTCTTCAGCAGCGGCTCGGCGAGCTCGCGCAGCTGGGCGTCGTCGATCAGCCCGGCCCGCCAGACGGCCTCCTCGATGCAGCCGATCTTGAAGCCCTGGCGCTCCTCGATGACCCGGACGAACTCCGAGGCCTGGACCATCGACACGAACGTGCCGGTGTCCAGCCAGGCGGTGCCGCGGTCGAGGATCGTCACGTGCAGGTCGCCGGTGCGCAGGTAGGCGTCGTTGACGGCGGTGATCTCCAGCTCGCCGCGGGCGCTCGGCTCCAGCGTGCGGGCGATCTCGACGACCCGGTTGTCGTAGAAGTACAGGCCGGGGACGGCGTAACGGGACTTGGGCTCGGTCGGCTTCTCCTCGATGGAGATGACCTGGCCGGTCCCGTCGAACTCGACCACGCCGTACGCGGTCGGGTCGGCCACGGGGTACGCGAAGACCCGGCCGCCCTTGATGTCGGAGTGCTCGGTGAGCGCGGTGCCCAGGCCGGTGCCGTGGAAGATGTTGTCGCCGAGGATCAGGGCCACCGGCTCGTCGCCGATGAAGTCCGCGCCGAGCACGAAGGCCTGGGCGATGCCCTCGGGCTTCTCCTGGACGGCGTACTGGAGCTTCAGGCCGAACTGGGAACCGTCGCCCAGCAGTCGTTCGAACTGGTCCCGGTCGTTCGGGGTGGTGATGATCAGGATTTCGCTTATCCCGGCCATCACCAGGGTCGAGAGGGGGTAGTAGATCATCGGCTTGTCGAAGACCGGGAGGAGCTGCTTCGACACCGCACGGGTCAGGGGCCACAGCCGCGAGCCGGTGCCGCCGGCCAGGAGGATTCCACGCATGGGTGCACCCTATTCGAGATCGGTGAACGCGGGAGGGGCCGGGTCGGGAGGGCGTTCGGGCGGCGGTAGACTACGCGCATTATGCGCATCCTCGTGACCGGCGGCGCCGGATTCATCGGTTCGGAGTTCGTCCGTCAGCTCCTCGGGGCTGACGAGAATGCCCGGATCACGGTCTTTGACAAGCTCACCTACTCGGGCGTCCTGGAGAACCTCGCTCCGGTGGCCGACCACAAGGGCTACACCTTCGTCCAGGGCGACATCTGCGATGCGGACGCCGTCGACCAGGTCATGCCTGGACACGACGTGGTGGTGCACTTCGCCGCCGAGTCCCACGTGGACCGTTCGATCGCCGGCGCGGGCCCGTTCGTGCTGACCAACGTCGTCGGCACCCAGGTGCTGCTCGACGCGGCCCGCAAGCACGGCGTCGGCCGCTTCGTCCACATCTCCACCGACGAGGTGTACGGCTCGATCAACGAGGGCTCCTGGACTGAGACCTGGCCGCTCGAGCCGAACTCCCCGTACTCGGCCTCCAAGGCCTCCTCCGACCTGCTGGCGCTGGCCTACCACCGCACCCACGGCATGGACGTCGTGGTGACCCGCTGCTCCAACAACTACGGGCACTACCAGTTCCCGGAGAAGGTCATCCCGCTGTTCACCACCAACCTGATCGACGGCAAGAAGGTGCCGCTGTACGGCGACGGTGGCAACGTCCGCGACTGGCTGCACGTCTCGGACCACTGCCGGGGCATCGAGCTGGTCATGCGCGGCGGCCGCGCGGGCGAGGTCTACAACATCGGCGGCGGCACCGAGGCGACCAACAAGGAGCTGACCGGCCTGCTGCTGGAGGCCGCCGGCGCCGGCTGGGACATGGTCGAGCACGTCGCGGACCGCAAGGGCCACGACCTCCGCTACTCCATCGACATCAGCAAGATCCGCGAGGAGCTCGGCTACGAGCCGCAGGTCCGCTTCGAGGACGGCCTCGCCGCGACCATCGCCTGGTACCGCGAGAACCGCGCCTGGTGGGAGCCGCTGAAGCAGAAGGCGGCCCTGGCCAAGTGACCGCGAACGCCGCCGCGCCCGTGCGCTGGCTGGTCACCGGCGCGGCCGGGATGCTCGGGCAGGACCTGCTGTCGGTGCTGGGCGCCGACGGGACCGCCGAGATCACCGCGCTGCGCCGGGCGGACCTCGACATCACCGACGCGGCGGCCGTCCTGGCCGCCGTCGAGGGCCACGACATCGTGGTCAACTGCGCCGCGTGGACGAACGTCGACGGTGCGGAGACCGAGGAGGCAGCCGCCACCGCCGTCAACGGCACCGGCGTGCGCCACCTCGCCGCGGCCTGCGCCAGTACCGGCGCGCGGCTGCTGCACGTCTCCACCGACTACGTCCTGCCGGGCGACGCCACCGAGCCCTGCCCGGAGGACGCCCCGACCGCTCCGGTGAACGCGTACGGCCGCAGCAAGCTGGTGGGGGAGCAGGCGGTCGCCGAACTGCTCCCCGAGCACGGCTACATCGTGCGCACCGCCTGGCTGTACGGCGAGCACGGCCCGAACTTCGTGGCCACCATGCTCAAGCTCGCCGCCCAGCGGGACACCCTGGACGTGGTGGACGACCAGCACGGCCAGCCGACCTGGTCGTACGCGCTGGCCGGCCGCCTGGTCGAGCTCGGCCGGGCCGCGCTCGCCGGGCAGGCCCCGGCCGGGGTCTACCACGGCACCGCGAGCGGCCGCACCACCTGGTGCGGACTGGCCGGCGAGACCTACGCGCTGAGCGGGCTGGACCGGGAGCGGATCCGCCCGACCACGTCGGAGGCCTTCGTCCGCCCGGCCGCCCGCCCCGCCTTCAGCGTGCTGGCCCACGACCGCTGGGCCGCCGCCGGGCTGGCGCCGCTGCCCGAGTGGCGGGCCATGCTGGCCGAGGCGCTGTCCCGGCCCGTCTTCGCCGAACTGGCCGCAACGGCCCGGACCACCGAGAGCGACAGACCTCAGTGAAGAACGCACTGATGAAGGTGGCTGCCGCGCTACCGCCGGGAACCCTGGCGGTGGCCGGCGGCACCGTCGTCCTGGGTGCCGCCTCCTACATCCACCTCGGGGTGGCGGGCCACAGCCTGTCCGTCGACGACATGGCGAACGTCTCGCTGCTGTGGACGATCGTGATGTCCGTCGGCATCGGCGTCTTCTTCCCGATCGAGCAGGAGCTCACCCGGATCGTCGCGGCGCGCGCGGCGCTCGGCCACGGTGCCGCGCCGGTCCTGCGCCGGGCGGCCCTGCTCACCGGCGGGATCCTCGGGGCGACCCTGATCGTCCTCGGCGCCGCCTCCGGCCCGATCGCCCGGTCGATGTTCCACGGCGACCGCTCGCTGGTGCTGGCGCTCGGCGGGGCCTTCACCGGCATGGCCGTCTGCTACCTCACCCGTGGCGTGCTGGCCGGCCTCGGCCGCTTCGGCGCGTACGGCACCCAGCTCGGCCTGGACGGCGGCCTGCGGATCGGCCTGGCCTTCGCCTGCGGCGTGGCCGGAGTGCACTCGGCGCTCGCGTTCAGCCTGATCCTGGCCGTCGCGCCGATCCTCGCCACGATCGCCACGCTGCCGCCGCTGCTGCGCGCGGTGAAGCCCGGCGAGCAGGTCGGCTGGTCCGAACTCTGCTCCGGGCTGGGCCTGCTGATCTGCTCGACGCTGCTCTCGCAGGTCGTGGTGAACGCGGCCGTGGTGAGCACCAAGCTGCTCGCGCCCTCGGACTCCGCGCTGATCGCCGCCCTGCTCAACGCGTTGGTGCTGGCCCGGGTGCCGCTGTTCGTCTTCGGTTCGCTCCAGGCCTCGCTGCTGAACGGCCTCTCCGCCGCGATCGCGGTCGGGGACCGGGCGGCCTTCACCGGGATGCTCAAGAAGATCGGCGTCGTGGTGGGCGCGCTCGGCGTGCTCGGCGGGATCCCGGCGGTCGCCCTCGGCCCGTGGCTGATCCAGGTGCTGTTCGGCGCCAAGCCGGTGCTCGGCTGCCTCGACTTCTTCTGGTTGTCCGCCGGAACCGTGGCGTACATGTTCGCGATGGTGCTCGGCCAGGCGCTGATGGTATTCAAGCGGCACAACCTTCAGCTGCTCTGCTGGGCGCTCGGCACCGCGGTCCTCGCCGGGGTGACCTTCCTGCCGGGCGAGGTGTCCACCCGCGTGATCCTTGCGTACACGGCGGGTTCCGTGGCCACCGTCCTCGGTATGCTGGCGGTGCTGAGGCAGAGTTTCGCCCGTTCGGCGACGAATTCCGCCGGCCTCGTCCAGCAGCCGGGGGACCCGAACGCCGCGGTGCTGAGCAGCCGGACGGCCGGTGAATGACCGTGTCCGCCCCTCATCTTCAGATCGCCGCGCAGCAGCGCGGGCCAGACCCCATTCATGGAGCCTCCGTGTCCCAGTACGACGATGTTTGGCTGGTGATCCCGGCCTACAACGAGGGCCAGGTGATCGCCGACGTTGTGGAGGGGGCGCGAAAGACGTTCCCGAACATCGTGGTGGTCGATGACGGCAGCGGCGACGACTCGGCCAAGCACATCATGGCGACGGGCGCGCACCTGGTGCGCCACCCGGTCAACCTCGGTCAGGGCGCCGCCCTCCAGACCGGCCTGGCCTACGCCCTGGCCCAGCCGGGCGCCAAGTACTTCGCCACCTTCGACGCGGACGGTCAGCACCAGACCGCCGACGTCGAGAAGATGGTCGCCCTGCTGCGGGAGGGCGACACGGACGTGGTCCTCGGCTCGCGCTTCATCGAGCAGAACGGGCAGGTGCCGTGGATCAAGCGGGTCGTCCTGCGCACCGCGGCGACCGTCAGCCCGACCGCCCGCAAGCTCAAGCTGACCGACTCCCACAACGGCCTGCGGGTGCTGAACCGCGAGGCCGCCGGCCGGCTGCGGATCACCATGAACGGCATGGCACACGCGTCGGAGATCGTCAGCTTCCTCGCCGGCTCGGACCTCCGGGTCGCCGAACTCCCGGTGGACATCCTGTACACCGACTACTCACGCGCCAAGGGTCAGTCCCTGATCAACGGCGTCAACATCATCTTCGACATCTCGCTGCGGGAGCGTAGCCGCCGATGAAATTCTTCTGGATCCAGCTGGTTCTCATTCTCGGCTCGGTCACTCTCGCCTACATGTTCATCCGGCGTTGGGACCGTGCCAACACCCGCGCCTGGAAGCGCATCGCGTTCTCGGTCTTCGTGGTCGTGAACATCTACGCGGTGCTGCGTCCCACCGACGTGACCTGGCTGGCCCACCAGCTCGGCGTCGGCCGCGGCACCGACCTGGTGCTGTACGGGATGGTGCTGGCGATGGGCTTCCTGACCCTGAACACCTTCCTGCGCTTCCGCTCTCTGGAGAAGAAGCTCACCGATCTGGCGCGCACCGTGGCGATCAACGAGGGCGCCCGCCTGAACGAGGAGCGTTTCGACCTGGACCTGCCGGTCTCGGCGCCGGTCGACCGCAGCAAGGCCTGATCCCGTGGCGACCTTCGAGTTCATGCTGCCGTACTACGGCGACGTGGCGCTGATGCAGGCCGCCGTGCGGAGCATCCTCGCGCAGACCGACCCGGACTTCCGGCTGACGGTCATAGACGACGGCAAGGAGCCGGACGTCCCGGGCTGGTTCGCCACGCTCGGCGACGACCGGGTGGGCTACCTGCGCAACGAGCAGAACCTCGGCATCACCAAGAACTTCCAGAAGTGCGTGGAGCTGTCCAAGGCCGACCACGTGGTCATCATGGGCTGCGACGACCTGCTGCACCCGCACTACCTGGAGACCGTCCGGTCAATCCTCAAGGCCAACCCGGACCTGGGCATGGTGCAGCCGGGCGTCGAGGTCATCGACGGCAACGGCGAGGTCAGCCGTTCCGGCCTGGCGGACAACGTCAAGGAGAAGATCTACGCGCCGACCGTCAAGGGCCGGCGGCTGATGGGCGGCGAGGAGCTGGCCGCGAGCGTGCTGCGCGGCAACTGGCTCTACTTCCCGTCGATCTGCTGGCGGGGCGAGGCGCTGCGCGCGGTCAACTTCCGTGACGAGTACTCGGTGATCCAGGACCTGGCCCTGGTCGTCGACCTGCTGGAGCGCGGCGAGCAGATGATGGTGGACAACACCACCGTCGTCTTCCAGTACCGCCGGCACGCCGTCAGCGAGTCCTCGGTGCAGGCCTTCTCCGGCACCCGGTTCACCGAGGCGGAGCGGTACTTCAACGCGGTGGCCGAGCGGATGGACGCCCGTGGCTGGCCGAAGGCCGCCCGGGCGGCCCGGTTCCGCAGCGCCTCCCGGCTGCACGCGCTGACCATGCTGCCGGGCGCGCTGAAGCGCGGCCAGCGGGCCGGCGCCAAGGTCCTGGTCCGCCACGCGCTGACCGGCGGAGAGCGGCACTGACCGTTCGTAGGTCCTGATACGGCACTGGGCCGGTAGTCCGAACTCGGACTACCGGCCCAGTGCCGTTCGCGGGCGCCTCGCCACGGTTTACCAGGGCGCGCCCGCGGGGCCGAGCGGGTCGGGCTGCCGCGGCGGATACGGGTTGACCTTCGGGCACGCGAGCTTGCCGGTGTCGGGCACCGGCTCCAGCAGGTTGCTGATGTCCGTCGGCTGGTCGCACTGGCCGTTGGGCGCGTAGCGCGAGCAGTGCCCCTTGGTGTCGGCGGTGCTCTGCGCGATCCACGCCAGCGCCCCCGGGCCCCAGTGCGGGTCGGGCATGTACTTGCTGGCGGTGGCGGAGCCGGCCATGCCGAAGAGCAGGCCCAGCGAGCAGATGGCGCCGATGGCCACACCGCGCGGGTTGAGGCGCAGCGGGAGCCGGCGTCCGGTCTCCGCGGCCGTCTCGGAGGTGGGGGCCGCCGGGGCGCCCTGGCGGCGGCGGACGATCAGGTAGCACGCCAGCCCGACGAGGACCAGCAGGCAGTAGAGCAGCTGCGCGCTGGTGCGCGGGTAGAGCATGACGGCCTGGTCGCGCTCCATGTGGGAGGCGTACCAGTAGCGCATCAGCAGGGCGCTCGCCGTGCACGCGGCGGCGGTCAGCACGGTGGCCCGGCCGATCCCGAGGGCCAGCGCCACACCCAGGCCGACCAGCAGGAGGATCGTGAAGAGGCCGACCCCGCCGATCTCGCCGGGGACCGGCCAGGTGCTCTGGCCGTCGGTGCCGGGGAGGTCGTCGCGCCACATCGCGAAGTAGGTGGGCTCGGTGTAGGTGTCGAAGTAGCAGTAGCGGTCGACGGTGCTGCCGGCGGACCCGAGCAGCCGGACCAGGTAGAGGCCGGCGACGACCAGGAAGACCCCGGCGGCGGCGCCGATCGCGCACAGGGCGTTGAGCAGGCCGGGGGTACCGCCGGTGCGGCGGGCGCGCAGCAGCAGCACCAGGGTGAGCACCACCACTCCGGCCGCGGACCACACGAACCAGCCGGAGTAGAGGAGGAACAGCAGCCCGATCCCGAGGCCGAGTACGGCGCCGCGGACGGCGGCGGTGCGGCGCGGGAGGTCCGGGGCGCGCTGGAGGAGCTGCATCAGCTTCGCCACCACGGGGAGGAAGGCGACGAGTACGAAGGTGGTGTACGGCTTGTACGGCTGCGCCATCGGCAGGGCGGCGGTGACGCCGATCCCGAGCGCCCAGAGCGGGGGCAGCAGCAGGCGCCAGGACAGGTAGGCGAGCGGGCCCAGCAGCGCGGTGAACGCCAGGTCGGCGAGCTTGAGCGCGTAGCCCACCTGGCCGTGGGTGAGGTGCTCGGCGATGAAGGCGACGATGTGCGGGAACAGCGGCGGGTAGGCGCCGTCGAGGGACTTGCCGTCCATCAGGGCGCCGACCCAGGCCTGGAGGCTGCCGGAGTCGCCGTGCTGGGCGTACAGCGGCCAGTTGGTGTCGCGCAGCGCGAGCGAGATGCCGGCGGCCAGGACGCCGGAGGACAGGCCCGCGACCGCGGCGGCGGCGAACCGCACCGGGAGGTCCGCCCAGCGGCGCATCGCCGGCACCAGGACCAGGACGACGATACCGACGAGCAGCAGGAGCCGGAGCTGGAGCGCGGCGAGGCCACTGACCTGGCCGATCCTCGACATGGGGTTCAGGTGGACGGTCCATGCCAGACCGGTCATGAACAGCGCCGCCGTGGCCGCGGTCAGGATCTCGGCGGCCCAGAGGACAGCGGGGAGGCGAAGAGCGGCTGCCCGTCTCCTCTGGCTGGGCGGTATGCCCTGATGCCTGCCCGAGGCGGGGGCGGGCTGGACGCTCGTCGTCACTGTTCGGTCCTTCTGCTTCCCGCAGCACGTGGACGCGGGGGCGGTGTGTGGTTTCGGTGGCCGGACACCGCGATTCTGCCAGCACCTCGATCGGGGGATCGTCGCGGGCTGAACCACCGTTCCCGGGCGGGTCGTTGTCGTCCAGGGGCGAGGAGTGCGTTGGCTCCGGCCGATCACCGCGTGGCACACTGCCGATGCGCTTCGACGCGTGGTGGCAGGACCCGTGGCGCGCCGTCCGGAACCGGCCGTGACGAGGTCGTCAACTCATACAAGTAGGGAAGTGTCTCGGTGCAGCCGCTGATCGACTCTGCCCACACGTCCGACGGGCCGCGCCGGGGTGAGGGCGGCGACGGGAGCGCGTCCGGCACCCCGGCCCCGGTCGTGCCGGTCCGGCTGCGGGCGCTCGCCGCCCACCGCTGGTTCTGGCCGGCGGCCCTGCTGCTCGGGTACGGCGCGCAGGTGGCGTTCCGCCTGGCGCTGTCGATCCACAACTACTTCCCGTCGGTGCACGCCGACGAGGACTCGTACCTGGTGATAGCGCGGGTGCTGGCCGGCCGGCCGACCACCGAGATGCCGGTCGGCGTGGTGATCCCGGGCGGTTACCCGCTGCTGATCTCGCCGGCGCTGCGGATCGCCGACAACCCGGCCACCGCGTACCACCTGGTGATGGGCATCAACGCGGTGCTCAACGCGCTGGTGTTCCCGCTGGCCGTGGTGGCGGCGCGCCGGCTGGGCCTGTCCCGGCCGCAGGCGTACCTGGTGGGCACGGCCGTGGCGCTGGTGCCGCCGGTGGTCTTCTACTCCCAGTTCGTCATGTCGGACACCGTGCTGCCGGTGCTCCTGCTGGCCTGGGTGCTCGCGATGCACGGCTGGCTCTCGCCCGGCACGGCGCGCCGCCGCGCGCTGTACGCGGCGGGGACGGGCCTGGCGGCCGGCTACACGATGGCCACCCACGACCGGGGCGGCGTGGTCGTGGCGCTGACGGCACTGGTGCTGGTCGTGGTGCTGGTCCTCGGCTGGGCGCCGCGGCTCGCCTCGCTGGCCGGCGTCGGCGCGCTCGGGGTGTCGTACCTGGGCGCCAAGCTGCTGGCCGGCTTCGTCGAGAGCCAGTTCAAGGACGTGCCGCCGAGCGACGTCGGCAACAAGGTCTTCGAGAACCTCGAGGACAGCAAGTACATCGGCACGATCGTCGCCCGCACGTTCGGGCAGCTGTGGTACTTCATGACCTCCACGTACGGCTTCGGGGCGATCGCCCTCGTGCTGTGCGTGGTGGTGGTGTTCCGGCGCCGGTACTCGGTGGCCGAGCGGGTGGTGGCCTTCACCATGGTGGCGATGCTGTTCGGCACCGCGCTGGCCTCGGCGGCCGGCCTGGCGGACAACGACCGGATCGACAACTGGGTGTACGCCCGGTACTGCGCGGTGCTGGTGCCGCTGTTCCTGGTGGTCGGCCTGACCGCGCTGTTCCGGGCCGGGGCCCGTGCGCTGCTGTGGATGGCGCTGGTCGGCACGGTGATGATCGGTGTCATCCAGGTGTCGGTCGGCGCGTACGCGGGTGCCGCGCTCAAGCTCTGGATCAGTCCGTGGACGGTGCCGGACGCGATGTTCCTGGCCTCGACCTGGGACGGCCTGCACATGATCCGGACGAGCTTCGGCGCGCTGGCGGTGCTGGCCGCCTGCCTGCTGCTGCGGGTGGCCGGCGGGCGCCGGGTGGTCGCCGCGGTGGTGGCCTGTCTGACGCTGTTCGCGGCCTACGCGACGATTGCCATCACCGACAACGTCTCCGAGCCGCACGCCAAGTTCCGCAAGTACCAGGCGGTCGGCGTGGCCAAGGAGGCGGGCCTGCGCAAGGGCGACAACGTGGTCCTTGACGGGGACCTCGACTGGGACACCCGGATGGCGATGGCCTACGAGGTCTACTGGGGACGGGTCTGGACGGACGACGTCAAGGGCGGCAACGCCCCGCCGGAGAAGGCCACCGCGTTCCTGGCGGCCACCGGCAAGGACGCCCCGCCGGAGGCCAGCTGGCCGAATCCGAAGCCCGGCTGGCACGTCGCGAAGTACAACAAGGACCGCGGCTGGGTGCTCTGGCGCAAGGACTGACCAGGGCGTTCACCCCATCGGGGCCGGTGAGGAGCGTCTCACCGGCCCCGATTGGCATCCGGGCTGCTCCATGTGGCAGTATGTCCAAGTTGCTCGGTTGAGTGCCGATGCTGCGCGCCTCCCGCCGGGAGGACTGGAAGCGAGTCCCATGTACTCGTCGTTCCCGTGATGGCCGTCAAGCGTGAGTTCTACGCCACGGCAGCTGCGGGGCGAAAGTACGGGAATCTTCCGGGAAGCGTGAGCGGGGCCTCGATCCGGCGCCCCCAACCCCGAAAGTTCGAAACCGACGAAGTAATTCGTTGGTTTTTTGCAAGCGCGAGTGCGACACGCCCGAGCGCGGGGGTCGGAGGGTTGTCGTGCAGTGACTAAGGACAAAGGACTACTGAGTAGCCATGGCGGGACAGAAGATCCGCATCCGGCTCAAGGCCTACGACCACGAGGTCATCGACTCTTCGGCGAAGAAGATCGTCGAGACGGTGATCCGTACTGGTGCGCAGGTCGCGGGCCCGGTGCCGCTGCCCACTGAGAAGAACGTGTACTGCGTCATCCGCTCGCCGCACAAGTACAAGGACTCGCGCGAGCACTTCGAGATGCGTACTCACAAGCGTCTGATCGACATCCTCGACCCCACGCCGAAGACGGTTGACTCGCTCATGCGTCTCGACCTGCCGGCGGGCGTCGACATCGAGATCAAGCTCTGAGAGGCGCACCGAAGATGGCTAAGCAGATTAAGGGCATCCTGGGCGAGAAGCTCGGCATGACCCAGGTCTGGGACGAGAACAACCGGGTTGTCCCGGTGACCGTCGTCAAGGCTGGGCCCAATGTCGTGACCCAGGTCCACACCGCCGACAGCCCGGCCGGCTACGACGCCGTCCAGATCGGCTTCGGCGAGATCGACCCCCGCAAGGTGAACAAGCCCCTCGCGGGTCACTTCGCCAAGGCCGGTGTCACCCCGCGCCGCCACCTGGTCGAGCTGCGTACCTCGGACGCGTCCGAGTACACCCTGGGCCAGGAGATCACCGCCGAGCTGTTCGAGGCGGGTGTCAAGGTCGACGTGACCGGCACCTCCAAGGGCAAGGGCTTCGCCGGTGTCATGAAGCGCCACAACTTCCGGGGCCTCGGCGCCGGTCACGGCGTGCAGCGCAAGCACCGTTCGCCCGGTTCCATCGGTGGCTGCGCCACCCCGGGCCGCGTGTTCAAGGGCCTGAAGATGGCCGGCCGGATGGGTCACGAGCGTGTGACCACCCAGAACCTGACCGTGCACGCGGTTGACGCGGAGAAGGGTCTGCTCCTGATCAAGGGTGCGATCCCGGGCCCGAACGGCGGCCTCGTCCTCGTCCGCACCGCGGCGAAGGGGCTGTGAAGGATATGAGCACCATTGACATCCTGTCGCCCTCGGGTGACAAGACCGGCAGCCTCGAGCTGCCGGCCGAGATCTTCGACGCGAAGGTCAGCGTTCCGCTGATGCACCAGGTCGTCGTGGCGCAGCTCGCTGCGGCCCGTCAGGGCACCCACAAGACCAAGACTCGTGGCGAGGTCCGTGGCGGCGGCAAGAAGCCGTACCGCCAGAAGGGCACCGGCCGCGCCCGTCAGGGCTCGACCCGTGCGCCGCAGTTCGCCGGCGGTGGCGTCGTGCACGGTCCCGTGCCGCGCGACTACTCGCAGCGGACCCCGAAGAAGATGATCGCCGCCGCTCTGCGCGGTGCGCTCACCGACCGGGCCCGCCACAACCGCATCCACGTCGTCACCGACGTGGTCGCGGCCGAGGTGCCGTCGACCAAGGCCGCCAAGGGCCTGTTCGGCAAGATCACCGAGCGCAAGAACGTCCTCCTGGTCGTCGAGCGCGAGGACGAGCTGGGCCTGAAGTCCGCTCGTAACCTGCCGCACGTGCACATCCTGGACGCCGGTCAGCTGAACACCTACGACGTGCTCGTCTCCGACGATGTGGTCTTCACCCAGGCCGCCTTCGAGCGTTTCGTGGCCGGTCCGGCCGCGTCCGCCAAGGCCGTTGCCGCTGAGGGCGAGCTCGAAGGGAGCGCCGCCTGATGAGCGACGTTACGAGCAAGACGTTCACGGACCCCCGTGACGTCCTGGTGAAGCCGGTCATCTCCGAGAAGAGCTACAGCCTTCTCGACGAGAACAAGTACACGTTCATCGTGTCGCCGGGCGCCAACAAGACCCAGATCAAGCAGGCCGTCGAGGCGGTCTTCTCGGTCAAGGTCGAGGCTGTCAACACGATCAACCGTCAGGGCAAGCGCAAGCGCTCCAAGACGGGCTTTGGCAAGCGCAAGGACACCAAGCGCGCCATCGTGACGCTGGCCGAGGGCAACCGCATCGACATCTTCGGTGGTCCGGTCTCCTAACGGAGATCGTGATCGTCGATAAGGACGAGGACGAGAGAGCCAAATGGGCATCCGCAAGTACAAGCCGACTACGCCGGGCCGTCGTGGCTCCAGCGTGGCCGACTTCGTAGAGATCACGCGGTCCACGCCGGAGAAGTCGCTGGTTCGCCCCCTGCACAGCAAGGGCGGCCGTAACAACGCCGGTCGGATCACCGTTCGCCACCAGGGTGGCGGTCACAAGCGCGCCTACCGCGTGATCGACTTCCGTCGTCACGACAAGGACGGCGTGCCGGCCAAGGTCGCGCACATCGAGTACGACCCGAACCGCACCGCGCGCATCGCGCTCCTGCACTACGCGGACGGCGAGAAGCGCTACATCATCGCGCCGCGCGGCATCGCGCAGGGTGACCGGATCGAGAACGGCGCTGGCGCCGACATCAAGCCGGGCAACAACCTGCCGCTGCGCAACATCCCGGTCGGTACCACCATCCACGCGGTGGAGCTGCGTCCCGGTGGCGGTGCCAAGCTGGCCCGCTCCGCCGGCTCCGGCATCCAGCTGCTGGCGCGTGAGGGCAAGATGGCGCACCTGCGCATGCCCTCCGGCGAGATCCGCCTGGTGGACGCGCGCTGCCGCGCGACCGTCGGCGAGGTCGGCAACGCCGAGCAGTCGAACATCAACTGGGGCAAGGCCGGCCGTATGCGCTGGAAGGGCGTTCGCCCGACCGTGCGTGGTGTGGCCATGAACCCGATCGACCACCCGCACGGTGGTGGTGAGGGTAAGACCTCCGGTGGTCGCCACCCGGTCTCGCCGTGGGGCCAGAAGGAGGGTCGTACCCGTCGCCCGAAGAAGGCGTCGGACGCTCTCATCGTGCGCCGCCGCAAGACCAACAAGAAGCGCTAGGAGCAGGTCAGATGCCGCGCAGTCTCAAGAAGGGCCCCTTCATCGACGGCCACCTTCTCAAGAAGGTGGACGCGCAGAACGAGGCGGGTACCCAGAACGTCATCAAGACCTGGTCCCGTCGCTCCGTGATCTTCCCGGCCATGCTCGGCCACACGATCGCGGTTCACGATGGTCGCAAGCACGTCCCGGTGTTCGTCACCGAGTCGATGGTCGGCCACAAGCTGGGCGAGTTCGCTCCGACCCGCACCTTCCGCGGCCACGTCAAGGACGACCGCAAGTCGAAGCGTCGCTAGTCGCCTGAGCTTCACCGCCAGAACGACTCAATGACTTACTCCATTAAGGGGACAACCATGGAAGCCAGGGCCCAGGCGCGGTACATCCGCGTCACGCCCATGAAGGCCCGCCGCGTGGTGGACCTCATCCGTGGCCTGCCGGCCACGGAGGCCCAGGCCGTCCTGCGTTTCGCTCCGCAGGCCGCCACCGTGCCGGTCGGCAAGGTGCTCGACAGCGCCATTGCCAACGCCGCGCACAACTACAACCACTCCAACGTGGACGACCTCGTCATCAGCGAGGCGTACGTTGACGAGGGTCCGACCCTGAAGCGGTTCCGCCCGCGTGCCCAGGGCCGCGCCTACCGGATCCGCAAGCGGACCAGCCACATCACCGTGGTCGTCAGCAGCAAGGAAGGGACCCGGTAATGGGCCAGAAGGTTAACCCGCACGGGTTCCGCCTCGGCATCAGCACGGACTTCAAGTCCCGCTGGTACGCCGACAAGCTGTACAAGGACTACGTCAAGGAAGACGTTGCCATTCGTCGCATGATGACGAAGGGCATGGAGCGCGCCGGCATCTCGAAGGTTGAGATCGAGCGCACCCGCGACCGCGTCCGCGTCGACATCCACACCGCTCGCCCCGGCATCGTCATCGGTCGCCGTGGCACCGAGGCCGACCGCATCCGCGGCGACCTCGAGAAGCTGACCGGCAAGCAGGTCCAGCTGAACATCCTCGAGGTCAAGAACCCCGAGCTGGACGCCCAGCTCGTGGCTCAGGGCGTCGCGGAGCAGCTGTCCTCGCGCGTCTCCTTCCGCCGTGCCATGCGCAAGTCGATGCAGGGCACCATGAAGTCCGGCGCCAAGGGCATCAAGGTCCAGTGCTCCGGTCGTCTCGGCGGCGCCGAGATGAGCCGTTCGGAGTTCTACCGCGAGGGTCGCGTGCCGCTGCACACCCTGCGTGCGAACGTCGACTACGGCTTCTTCGAGGCCAAGACCACCTTCGGCCGCATCGGCGTGAAGGTCTGGATCTACAAGGGCGACGTCAAGAACATCGCCGAGGTCCGCGCTGAGAACGCCGCTGCCCGCTCGGGCAACCGCCCGGCCCGTCCCGAGGGTGGTCGTCCCGCCCGCGGTGGCGACCGCCGTGGTGGCGAGCGCGGTGGCCGCGGCCGTCGCCCCGCCGCTGCCGAGGCCCCCGCGGCCGCGGCCGCCGAGGCTCCGGCTGCCGAGAACACCGGAACGGAGGCCTGACCCCAATGCTGATCCCCCGTCGGGTCAAGCACCGCAAGCAGCACCACCCCAAGCGCCGTGGCGCTGCCAAGGGTGGCACCGAGCTCGCGTTCGGCGAGTACGGCATCCAGGCCGTCACCCCGGCCTACGTGACGAACCGGCAGATCGAGTCCGCTCGTATCGCCGTCACCCGTCACATCAAGCGTGGCGGCAAGGTCTGGATCAACATCTACCCGGACCGTCCGCTCACCAAGAAGCCGGCCGAGACCCGCATGGGTTCCGGTAAGGGTTCGCCCGAGTGGTGGATCGCGAACGTGCACCCGGGTCGGGTCATGTTCGAGCTGTCGTACCCCAACGAGAAGGTGGCTCGTGAGGCGCTGACCCGCGCAGCTCACAAGCTCCCGATGAAGTGCCGGATCATCCGGCGCGAGGCAGGTGAGAGCTGATGTCGGCCGGCACCAAGGCTGCTGACCTCCGCGAGCTGGACAACGAGGGTCTCGTTGCCAAGCTCCGTGAGGCCAAGGAGGAGCTGTTCAACCTCCGCTTCCAGGCGGCGACCGGGCAGCTCGACAACCACGGACGGCTGAAGCTCGTCCGCAAGGACATCGCGCGGATCTACACCCTGATGCGCGAGCGCGAGCTGGGCATCGAGACGGTGGAGAACGCCTGATGACTGAGAACACCAACGAGACGCGCGGTTTCCGCAAGACCCGTGAGGGTCTCGTCGTCAGCGACAAGATGGACAAGACCGTCGTCGTCGCCGTCGAGGACCGCGTCAAGCACGCTCTGTACGGCAAGGTCATCCGCCGTACGAACAAGCTGAAGGCGCACGACGAGGCGAACGCCTGCGGCATCGGCGACCGGGTCCTCCTCGCGGAGACCCGCCCGCTGTCCGCGACGAAGCGCTGGCGCGTCGTCGAGATCCTCGAGAAGGCCAAGTAACGAAGCCGATGTGGTACGGCCGTATGTGCAGCGGGTCCCTGCGGGACGCCGGTGTGAGCAGCGGCCGGCCCGTCAGCTCTCGTTGACGATCAGGAGAAAGCTGTGATCCAGCAGGAGTCGCGACTGCGTGTCGCCGACAACACGGGCGCGAAGGAAATCCTTTGCATCCGCGTTCTCGGTGGCTCCGGTCGTCGCTACGCCGGTATCGGGGACGTCATCGTCGCGACCGTCAAGGACGCGATCCCCGGCGGTTCGGTGAAGAAGGGTGACGTCGTCAAGTGCGTCGTCGTCCGTACCGTGAAGTCGCGTCGTCGTCCGGATGGCTCGTACATCCGCTTCGACGAGAACGCCGCGGTCGTTCTGAAGAACACCGATGGTGACCCCCGTGGCACCCGCATCTTCGGCCCGGTGGGCCGCGAGCTGCGTGACAAGAAGTTCATGAAGATCATCTCGCTTGCGCCGGAGGTGCTCTAACTCATGGCGAACAGCATGAAGATCAAGAAGGGTGACCTGGTTCAGGTCATCACCGGCAAGGACCGCGGCAAGCAGGGCAAGGTCATCCAGGCCATGCCCGCCGAGAACAAGGTCCTGGTCGAGGGTGTGAACCGGGTCAAGAAGCACACCAAGCCGGGCCCGGGCACTCAGGGTGGCATTGTCACCGTCGAGGCCCCGGTGCACGTCTCCAACGTCCAGCTGGTCGTGGAGAAGGACGGCAAGAAGGTCGTCACCCGCGTTGGCTACCGCTTCGATGACGAGGGCAACAAGATCCGCGTTGCCAAGCGAACCGGTGAGGACATCTGATGTCTGAGACGACTGTTGAGAAGGTGACCCCCCGTCTCAAGGAGCGTTACAACTCCGAGATCAAGGGTCAGCTGCAGGAGCAGTTCTCGTACGAGAACGTCATGCTGACGCCCGGCCTGGTCAAGGTCGTCGTCAACATGGGTGTCGGCGAGGCCGCCCGTGACAGCAAGCTGATCGAGGGCGCGATCCGCGACCTGACCGCGATCACCGGTCAGAAGCCGGCCGTGACCAAGGCTCGCAAGTCCATCGCGCAGTTCAAGCTGCGCGAGGGCCAGCCGATCGGCACGCACGTCACCCTCCGCGGTGACCGCATGTGGGAGTTCCTGGACCGTCTGGTTTCGCTGGCCCTGCCGCGAATCCGTGACTTCCGCGGCCTCTCCCCGAAGCAGTTCGACGGCCGTGGCAACTACACCTTCGGTCTGACCGAGCAGGTTATGTTCCACGAGATCGACCAGGACAAGGTCGACCGTCAGCGCGGTATGGACATCACCGTCGTGACCACCGCTCAGACCGACGACGAGGGCCGGGCGCTCCTGCGCGCTCTGGGCTTCCCGTTCAAGGAGGCGTGAGCCAATGGCGAAGAAGTCCCTCATCGCGAAGGCCGAGCGGAAGCCGAAGTTCGGCGTCCGGGCCTACACCCGGTGCCAGCGCTGCGGCCGTCCGCACTCGGTGTACCGCAAGTTCGGCCTGTGCCGTGTCTGCCTCCGTGAGATGGCGCACCGCGGCGAGCTGCCGGGCGTGACCAAGAGCTCCTGGTAATCAAGGCGCTTTAGGCACACAGCGAAGCAGAGGTGCCCGATCCCACACCGGCCCGTTTTGGGCCTGCCGTACGGATTCCCGTAAGGTAGTGGGGTCGGGCCCCCTGCCACGGCTTCCCCATGGATGTCCGTGGCCCTCTCAAGGGAGGGCTCGCACCCAGTCTTACGACGTCGCAGGTCCCCTGCGCTTGTGCCCCTGGCGAACTCGGAAGAGTGCGCAAGGGGGACCTGGCGCGGAGAAACCGCGGCGAGAGAGGCCTGAGGCCATCATGACCATGACCGACCCCATCGCAGACATGCTCACGCGTCTGCGTAACGCGAACTCGGCGTACCACGACACCGTGGCGATGCCGGCCAGCAAGATCAAGGCGCACGTCGCCGAGATCCTGCAGCAGGAGGGGTACATCTCCTCCTACAAGGTTGAGGAGCCCGTCGAGGGCGAGGTCGGCAAGAAGCTGACCATCGAGCTCAAGTTCGGCCCCAACCGTGAGCGCTCCATTGCCGGCATCAAGCGCATCAGCAAGCCGGGTCTGCGTGTTTACGCAAAGTCCACCAACCTGCCGAAGGTTCTCGGCGGCCTGGGCGTGGCGATCATCTCCACGTCCTCCGGCCTCCTGACCGACAAGCAGGCCGCCAAGAAGGGCGTAGGCGGAGAAGTTCTCGCCTACGTCTGGTAATTCGGGAAACGGAGGTACAGCAATGTCGCGCATTGGACGGCTGCCCATCCAGGTCCCCGCTGGCGTGGACGTCACCATCGATGGCCAGACGGTCTCGGTGAAGGGCCCGAAGGGCTCCCTCACCCACGTCGTCGCCGCGCCGATCGAGATCGGCAAGGGCGAGGACGGCATTCTGGCTGTCACCCGCCCCAACGACGAGCGTCAGTCGAAGGCCCTGCACGGCCTGACCCGCACGCTGGTGGCGAACATGATCACCGGCGTGACCGCGGGCTACCGCAAGTCGCTGGAGATCAGCGGTGTCGGCTACCGAGTTCTGGCGAAGGGCTCCGACATGGAGTTCCAGCTGGGCTACAGCCACCCGATCCTCGTCGAGGCGCCCGAGGGCATCTCCTTCGTCGTCGAGTCGGCCACCAAGTTCCACGTGGACGGCATCGACAAGCAGAAGGTCGGCGAGGTCGCCGCGAAGATCCGCAAGCTGCGCAAGCCGGACCCGTACAAGGCCAAGGGTGTCAAGTACGCGGGCGAGGTCATCCGCCGCAAGGTCGGAAAGAGTGGTAAGTAAGCGATGAGTGTCTCTGTCAAGATCGGCAAGGGCAACGCCTACAAGAGCGCCGCTCGCAAGCGCCGCGCGATCCGCGTTCGCAAGCGCGTCGTCGGCACCGAGGTGCGTCCGCGCCTCGTCGTGACGCGCTCGAACCGTCACATGGTCGCCCAGGTCATCGACGACGCCAAGGGTCACACCCTGGCGTCGGCGTCCACCCTCGACGTGTCCATCAAGGGCGCCGAGGGCGACAAGACCGAGCTGGCCAAGAAGGTCGGGAGCCTGGTCGCCGAGCGCGCCAAGGCCGCCGGCATCGAGTCGGTCGTCTTCGACCGCGCGGGCAACCGGTACGCCGGCCGCATCGCCGCCCTGGCGGACGCGGCTCGCGAGGCCGGGCTCGACTTCTAAGCCGCTCGTCGACCCTGTCGACGGACGTAAACGAGAGAGGTAATTCCAATGGCTGGACCCCAGCGCCGCGGTAGCGGCGCCGGCGGTGGCACCGGCGGTGGCGAGCGGCGCGACCGTAAGCGTGACGACCGGGGCAACGCCCCCGCCGTCGAGAAGACCGCTTACGTCGAGCGCGTCGTCGCGATCAACCGTGTCGCCAAGGTTGTCAAGGGTGGTCGTCGCTTCAGCTTCACCGCGCTGGTCGTGGTGGGCGACGGTGACGGCACCGTGGGTGTCGGTTACGGCAAGGCGAAGGAGGTTCCGGCCGCCATCGCCAAGGGTGTTGAGGAGGCCAAGAAGAACTTCTTCAAGGTCCCCCGTATCCAGGGCACCATCCCGCACCCGATCCAGGGTGAGAAGGCCGCCGGCGTCGTGCTGCTGAAGCCCGCCGCCCCCGGTACCGGTGTTATCGCCGGTGGTCCGGTGCGCGCCGTCCTGGAGTGCGCCGGCATCCACGACATCCTGTCGAAGTCGCTCGGCTCGGACAACGCGATCAACATCGTGCACGCCACGGTGGCCGCTCTGAAGGGCCTCGTGCGCCCCGAGGAGATCGCCGCCCGTCGTGGTCTGCCGCTGGAGGACGTGGCCCCCGCCGCTCTGCTGCGGGCGCGTGCTGCTGGGGTGAGCGCCTGATGGCTCGCCTGAAGATCACGCAGACCAAGTCGTACATCGGCAGCAAGCAGAACCACCGTGACACCCTGCGTTCGCTTGGTCTCAAGCGCATGCACGACGTGGTGGTCAAGGAGGACCGTCCCGAGATCCGCGGGATGGCCCACACGGTCCGTCACCTGGTGACGGTTGAGGAGGTGGACTGATCATGGGCGACAACCCGATCAAGATCCACAACCTGCGTCCCGCCCCGGGTGCCAAGACCGACAAGATCCGTGTGGGTCGTGGTGAGGGCTCCAAGGGTAAGACCGCTGGTCGTGGTACCAAGGGCACGAAGGCCCGCTACCAGGTTCCGCAGCGCTTCGAGGGTGGCCAGATGCCGCTCCACATGCGCCTGCCGAAGCTGAAGGGTTTCAAGAACCCGTTCAAGATCACCTTCCAGGTCGTCAACCTCGACAAGCTGGCCGAGCTCTACCCGCAGGGTGGAGAGGTCACGGTCGAGGACCTGGTCGCCAAGGGCGCGGTTCGCAAGAACTCCCTCGTCAAGGTGCTCGGCACCGGCGAGATCTCGGTTGCCCTGCAGGTGACGGTCGACGCCGTCTCCGGCTCGGCCGCCGAGAAGATCACCGCCGCCGGCGGTACGGTCACCGAGCTCGTCTGAGCCCGCTGACAACCGGCTTCGAGCCCCGCACCTCCTCCGGGAGGTGCGGGGCTCGCGCCGTTCCCGGGGATATCCGGCCGGACGGCGCTCGTTCTTTTGTGTGGCAAACCCGGGCATCCCGTACCCCATGAGTGGGGGAGGGGCGGTACGCGCTTCTTCCGAGTGGCTGCGCACTGTTAGAGTCCGTGGAGTTCCCTTGTAGGCTGCGCGTAGGCTCGCCTGTGCCGTCTGTACGGGGGCCCGAACCGCAAACTCCCCATTCAGGACCGACCCTCCCGCCGACGACGCGCGGGAGGCGCAGGAGGCACCGTGCTCAGTGCGTTCGCGCGGGCGTTCCAGACGCCCGACCTGCGCAAGAAGCTGCTGTTCACGCTGGGCATCATGGTGCTGTTCCGCCTGGGCTCGCACATCCCGATCCCGGGCGTGAGCTTCACGGCCGTGAACGAGTGCGTGAAGGAGACCAAGAACAGCGGCCTCTTCGGACTCGTCAACCTGTTCAGCGGTGGCGCGCTCCTCCAGCTGACGATCTTCGCCCTCGGCATCATGCCGTACATCACGGCGAGCATCATCCTCCAGCTCCTCACCGTCGTGATCCCGCGACTGGAGATGCTGAAGAAGGAGGGACAGGCCGGCCAGGCCAAGATCACCCAGTACACCCGCTACCTGACCATCGCGCTCGCCGTGCTCCAGGGCACCGGCATCGTGGCGACGGCGTCCAGCGGTGCGCTGTTCTCCGGCTGCCCGGTGGCCAACGAGATCGTCCCGGACACCAGCGTGTTCCGGATCGCGGTCATGGTGCTCACCATGACCGCCGGCACGACGGTCATCATGTGGCTCGGCGAGCTGATCACCGACCGCGGCATCGGCAACGGCATGTCGCTGCTGATCTTCACCTCGATCGCGGCCCAGTTCCCGTCCTCGATGTGGGCGATCAAGCAGTCCGGCACCATCGGCGGCGGCTGGGTCGAGTTCCTCTCGGTGGTCGCGGTCGGCGTCATCGTCGTGATGCTGGTCATCTTCGTCGAGCAGGCTCAGCGCCGGATCCCGGTCCAGTACGCGAAGCGGATGATCGGGCGCCGGGCGTTCGGCGGGACCTCGACCTACATCCCGCTCAAGGTGAACCAGGCCGGTGTCATCCCGGTCATCTTCGCCTCGTCGCTGCTGTACATCCCCGCCCTGGTGGTCCAGCTGACCAACAGCCAGGCAGGCTGGGCCACGTGGATCCGGACGAACTTCGTCAAGGGTGACCACCCGATCTACATGGCCACCTACTTCCTGCTGATCGTCTTCTTCGCGTTCTTCTACGTCGCCATCTCCTTCAACCCCGAAGAAGTTGCCGACAACATGAAGAAGTATGGTGGGTTCATCCCGGGTATCCGGGCCGGCCGACCGACGGCCGAGTACCTGAACTACGTGCTGACCCGTATCACGTGGCCGGGTTCGCTCTACCTGGGCCTGATCGCGTTGATCCCGATGATCGCCCTGGTCGCCTTCGGACAGCAGACCAACTTCCCGTTCGGCGGCACCAGCGTGCTCATCGTCGTCGGCGTCGGACTCGAAACTGTGAAGCAGATCGAGAGCCAGCTCCAGCAGCGCAATTACGAAGGGTTCCTCCGCTGATGCGTATCGTCCTCGTTGGTCCTCCCGGGGCCGGGAAGGGTACTCAGGCGCACCTGCTCGCCAAGACCCTGTCCATCCCGCACATCTCCACCGGCGACCTGTTCCGTGCCAACATCGGCCAGGGCACCCCGCTGGGGCTCGAGGCCAAGGGCTACATGGACGCAGGCCGCCTGGTACCGGACGAGGTCACCATCGGGATGGCCAAGGACCGCATGCTCCAGGCGGACGCCGAGAACGGCTTCCTGCTCGACGGCTTCCCCCGCAACCTGGGCCAGGCCGAGGCGCTCGACGAGTTTCTCGCCGAGAAGGGCATCAAGCTGGACGGCGTCCTGGACCTGGAGGTCCCCGAGGACGAGGTCGTCAAGCGGATCGCGGGCCGTCGCCTGTGCCGCAGGAACGGCAGCCACGTGTTCCACGTCGCGTACAACCCGCCGAAGGAGGAGGGTGTCTGCGACGAGTGCGGTGGCGAGCTCTACCAGCGCTCGGACGACACCGAGGCAGCGGTGCGCACCCGCCTGGAGGTCTACCACACGGAGACCGAGCCGATCATCGGCTACTACAAGGAGCAGGGGCTGCTGGTGACCATCCCGGCCCTCGGCAAGGTGGACGAGGTCACCTCCCGCGCCATCGAGGCGCTGAAGCAGGACAGCTGAGTCTCTCGGCGAACGTACGACGGTACGGCCGGGTCGCCCGCCCCTCGCGGGTGGCCCGGCCGTTTCGGCGTCGTACGGTGGTAGCAGTGGTAATCCGGACTTGGAAGGCGTGACCAGATGGTGGAGATCAAGACCCCCGAGCAGATCGCGAAGATGCGAGCGGCCGGGCTGGTCGTCGCCGAGGCCCTGAAGGCCTGTCGCGAGGCGGTCGTCCCCGGGGTGACCACCCAGGAGCTCAACGACGTCGCGGACAAGGTCATCACCGGCCACGGTGCCACCTCGAACTTCCGGGCCCACCACGGCGGGCTCTGGTTCCCGGGCGTGATCTGCGCCTCGGTGAACAACGAGGTCGTGCACGGCATCCCCGGCGAGCGGGTGCTCCAGGAGGGTGACGTCATCTCGATCGACTGCGGCGCCATCCTGGACGGCTGGCACGGCGACTCGGCCATCACGGTGGCGGTCGGCGAGGTCCGCCCGGAGGTCGAGATGCTGAGCCGGGTCACCGAGGGCTCGATGTGGGCCGGCATCGCCCAGATGAAGAAGAACAACCGCCTGGTGGACGTCTCCAAGGCGATCGAGGGCTTCATCCGTCGCCAGCCGCTGCCGCCGAAGGGCAAGTGGGGCATCACCGAGGGCTACGGCGGTCACGGCATCGGCACCGCGATGCACATGGAGCCGCACGTGCTGAACTACGTCGAGCGCGGCCGCGGCAAGGGCCCGAAGCTGGTCCCCGGCACCGTGCTCGCGATCGAGCCGATGGTGTCGCTCGGCACCCCGCACACCACCGTGCTGGACGACGAGTGGACGGTCGTCACCAACGACGGCACCTGGGCTTCGCACTGGGAGCACTCGGTGGCCGTCACCGAGCAGGGCCCGCTGGTGCTGACCGCCTTCGACGGCGGCCGGGCCGAGCTGGCCAAGCTGGGCATCACCGCAGCTCCGGACCCCCTCGCGTAGTCGCCGCGGCGCTCAACTGCCGCTGCTGACAAGGGATCAGAGCCCTGGAGGTTTGGACCTCCAGGGCTTTTGTCCTATTTTTATCGGCTGGCAGGGTCTGTAGTGGCTTACGAGCGAGCAGGAGAGAGTACGTGCTCAAGGGATTCCGCGACTTCATGATGCGCGGCAACGTCGTCGACATGGCGGTCGGTGTGGTCATCGGTGCCGCGTTCACCGCGGTGGTGACCGGCTTCGTGTCCGCCTTCCTCACCCCGCTGGTGGGCGTGGTGGTCGGTGCGGCCGGCGACTTCAGCTCGTACAAGGCGCACATCGCGGGGGTGACCTTCCCGTACGGGCAGTTCCTCAACGTGCTGATCGCGTTCTTCATGACCGCCGCGGTGCTGTACTTCTGCGTGGTGCTGCCGATCACCAAGGCGACCGCGCGCTACATGCCGAAGAAGCCGAAGACGCCGAAGCGTCCCTGCCCCGAGTGCCTGACCGAGATCCCCGAGGCCGCCCGCCGCTGCTCGGCCTGCACCGCCCACGTCGAGCCGCTGGTGGTCTTCACCAAGGCCTGACGCGACGGGTGTGACGGTGACCGCTTTCCGGGACCCCCGTTTTGGTCCGTCGGACGCGCTGGCGTAGGATGGACCGTCGGCTCACTCGTAGCGTGCTTCAGCGCGCCCTCTTCCCCCCGGGGGAGGGGTGAACCCAGGTTCGCACGAGCGTTCCGCATACGGTAGCCGGTCCCGGAAGGTGGATCTCGCAGTTCATGGCTAAGAAGCAAGGCGCCATTGAGATCGAGGGCACCGTGATCGAGTCTCTGCCGAACGCGATGTTCAAGGTCGAGCTGCAGAACGGTCACAAGGTCCTCGCGCACATCAGTGGCAAGATGCGCATGCACTACATCCGCATCCTGCCGGACGACCGGGTCGTCGTGGAGCTCAGCCCCTACGACCTCACGCGCGGGCGGATCGTCTACCGCTACAAGTAAGAACGTCAGATCTAGACCCGGAGAACCTGAACATGAAGGTCAAGCCGAGCGTCAAGAAGATCTGCGACAAGTGCAAGGTGATCCGCCGTCACGGCCGGGTCATGGTGATCTGCGACAACCTGCGCCACAAGCAGCGCCAGGGCTGATCTCTCCCCAGCATTTCTCGTAGTACTTCGCGCGACGCGAAAACGTCATAAGCGGGCTGCCCGATCCGTTCCGCCCGGAACGGACTGCCACCCCCGGTCAGAGGCCGGGGCTCCCTCACCGTGAGGTGTCGGAGTAGGCAGCACGCAAGACCTCTGAAAAAGCACAGGAGCCTTGAATGGCACGCCTCGCCGGCGTTGATCTCCCCCGTGAGAAGCGGATCGAGATCGCCCTCACCTACGTGTACGGCATCGGCCGTACCCGCGCCCAGCAGACCCTGGCCGAGACCGGTGTGAACCCGGACGTCCGCGTCCGCGACATCACCGAGGACGACCTGGTCAAGCTGGGTCAGTACATCGACGCCAACTACACGGTCGAGGGTGACCTCCGCCGTGAGGTGGCCGCCGACATCCGCCGCAAGGTCGAGATCGGCTGCTACGAGGGTCTGCGTCACCGCCGTGGCCTGCCGGTCCGCGGCCAGCGCACCCACACCAACGCGCGTACCCGCAAGGGCCCGCGTCGCGCGATCGCCGGTAAGAAGAAGCCGGGCAAGAAGTAGTCCGTCCCGTAACCGGACATCCCTCCGGCCCGCGGGTCAGCGGACCGACCACCTCAGTAGGAGAACAGACTTATGCCCCCCAAGGGTCGTCAGGCTGCCGGCGCGAAGAAGATCCGCCGCAAGGAAAAGAAGAACGTCGCTCACGGCCACGCGCACATCAAGAGCACGTTCAACAACACCATCGTTTCGATCACCGACCCCGCGGGCAACGTGATCTCCTGGGCCTCCGCCGGCCACGTCGGCTTCAAGGGCTCGCGCAAGTCCACCCCGTTCGCCGCGCAGATGGCCGCCGAGGCCGCTGCCCGTCGCGCGCAGGAGCACGGCATGCGCAAGGTTGACGTCTTCGTGAAGGGTCCGGGCTCCGGCCGCGAGACCGCGATCCGTTCGCTCCAGGCCACCGGCCTGGAGGTCGGCTCGATCCAGGACGTCACCCCCACCCCGCACAACGGCTGCCGTCCGCCGAAGCGCCGCCGCGTCTGACGCAGCGCCTTCGGGCACGCGGGTGATGTTTTAAACCTCGTACGGGCTCCCGTTTTCCACGGGAGCCCGTACGCTTGGTCCTGTCGGCATCAAATAGTGGGTGCCGAAGACAACCGGAGGATTTCCCCCATGCTTATCGCTCAGCGTCCCTCGCTGACCGAAGAGGTCGTCGACGAGTTCCGCTCCCGGTTCGTGATCGAGCCGCTGGAGCCGGGCTTCGGCTACACCCTCGGCAACTCCCTGCGCCGCACGCTCCTGTCGTCGATCCCGGGTGCCGCTGTCACCAGCATCCGCGTCGACGGCGTCCTGCACGAGTTCACCACCGTGCCGGGCGTCAAGGAGGACGTGACCGACCTCATCCTCAACATCAAGCAGCTGGTCGTCTCCTCGGAGCACGACGAGCCGGTCGTGATGTACCTGCGCAAGCAGGGCCCGGGTGTCGTCACCGCCGCCGACATCGCCCCGCCGGCGGGTGTCGAGGTGCACAACCCCGAGCTGGTCCTCGCCACGCTGAACGGCAAGGGCAAGCTGGAGATGGAGCTGACCGTCGAGCGCGGTCGCGGCTACGTCTCCGCCGTCCAGAACAAGGCCTCCGGCCAGGAGATCGGCCGCATCCCGGTCGACTCGATCTACAGCCCCGTGCTGAAGGTCACCTACAAGGTCGAGGCCACCCGTGTCGAGCAGCGGACCGACTTCGACAAGCTGATCGTCGACGTCGAGACCAAGCCCGCCATGCGTCCGCGCGACGCCATGGCCTCGGCCGGCAAGACCCTGGTCGAGCTGTTCGGTCTCGCCCGCGAGCTGAACATCGACGCCGAGGGCATCGACATGGGCCCGTCCCCGACGGACGCCGCCCTGGCCGCCGACCTGGCGCTGCCGATCGAGGAGCTGGAGCTCACCGTCCGCTCCTACAACTGCCTCAAGCGCGAGGGCATCCACACCGTGGGTGAGCTCGTCGCCCGCTCCGAGGCCGACCTGCTCGACATCCGCAACTTCGGTGCGAAGTCGATCGACGAGGTCAAGGCGAAGCTGGCCGGCATGGGCCTGGCCCTCAAGGACAGCCCGCCCGGGTTCGACCCGACCGCTGCCGCCGACGCCTTCGGCGCCGACGACCTCGACGACTCGCACTTCGCCGAGACCGAGCAGTACTAAGAGAATTGGCCGCGGGGGCGGTTCCACGGAGCCGCCCCCGTCGTCGTGAAAGTCGTACGGGCAACAGTGCCCGTACGCCCGCTGCGGTACCTGATACGGCCGTAGTCGGAGATCCAAGGAGAAATCCATGCCGCGTCCCACCAAGGGTGCCCGCCTCGGCGGCGGCCCGCACCACGAGCCGCTGCTGCTCGCCGGTCTGTGCCGGGAGCTGTTCCAGTACGGCCGCATCACCACGACCGAGGCCAAGGCCCGTCGGATGCGCCCGCTGGCGGAGAAGCTGATCACCAAGGCGAAGAAGGGCGACATCCACAACCGTCGCCTGGTGCGCAAGACCATCACCGACATCTCGGTGCTGCACACCCTCTTCACCGAGATCGCGCCGCGCTACGAGAACCGCCCGGGTGGCTACACCCGTATCACCAAGATCGGTCCCCGTCGTGGCGACAACGCCCCGATGGCCGTGATCGAGCTGGTCGAGGCGCTGACCGTCGCGCAGACCGCCGTCGGCGAGGCCGAGGCCGCCACCAAGCGCGCCGTCAAGGAGGCCGACGAGGCCGCTGCCGTCGAGACCAAGGCCGACGAGGCCGAGGCCGCCGAGCAGGCCTGACGCCTCTAGGTGTTCCGCGGGCCCGTTTCCCCAGCAGTGGGGGAGCGGGCCCGTTCCTCATCCCCGGGAGATGTGAGAAGCAGTGGTCAACGATTGCGCCGAGCAGCCGCCGGTGAAGGACGGCCCGGCCGACGGGTACGTCCGGGTCCGGCTCGACCTCGCCTACCAGGGCGCCGAGTTCTCCGGCTGGGCCCGCCAGAAGGGCGGCCGCCGGACGGTCCAGGAGGAGATCGAGACCGCGCTGCAGATCGTCACCCGCAGCCCCGAACTGTTTCCGCTGACGGTGGCCGGCCGCACCGATGCCGGGGTGCACGCCCGCGGCCAGGTCGCCCACGTCGACCTGCCGGCCGAGCTGTGGGCGGCGCACCGGGAGAAGCTGCTGCGCCGGCTGGCGGGCCGGCTGCCCGGGGACGTCCGGATCTACCGGGTCGGCGAGGCGCCGGCCGGGTTCGACGCCCGCTTCTCGGCGGTCTGGCGCCGGTACGCGTACCGCGTCGCCGACCACCCCGGCGGGGTGGACCCGCTGCTGCGCGGCCACGTGCTCTGGCACGACCGCCCGCTGGACGTGGACCGGATGAACGCCGCCGCGAAGCTGCTGCTCGGCGAGCACGACTTCGCCGCGTACTGCAAGAAGCGCGAGGGCGCCACCACCATCCGCACCCTGCTGGAGCTGCACTGGGACCGCGTCCCGGTGGACTCCTACGCCGCCCAGGAGGGCTCGCTCGCGGTCGCCACCGTCCGGGCCGACGCCTTCTGCCACAACATGGTCCGGGCGCTGGTCGGTGCGATGTTGCTGGTCGGCGACGGGCACCGGCCGGTGGAGTTCCCCGGCGAGGTGCTGGCGGGTGGGGTGCGCAACTCCGCCGTCAACGTGATCCGGCCGTACGGGCTCACGCTGGAGGAGGTCGGCTACCCGCCGGACGACCAGCTGGCCGAGCGCAACCGGGCGGCCCGGCGGATGCGGACCCTGCCCGGGCAGCCGGCTGTCGGGTAATCCGTTTTGGCCCGGCGCGTCCGCTTGGGAGAATCGCTCCCATGGGACACGTCGAGATTTCGCACCTGGAGTACTACCTGCCGGACGGGCGCGTGTTGTTCGACGACGCGTCCTTCCGGGTCGGAGAGGGCGCCGCGGTCGCCCTGGTCGGTGCCAACGGCGCCGGCAAGACCACCCTGCTGCGCATGATCGCGGGGGACATCCAGCCGCACGGCGGCTCGGTGACGATCAGCGGCGGGCTCGGCGTGATGCGCCAGTTCGTCGGCACCACCGGCCGCGAGGACCAGTCGTCCACCCCGGGCGCGCTGCCGGCCGACGCCTCGGTGCGCGACCTGCTGGTGTCGGTCGCCCCCGAGCGGATCGCCAAGGCCGCCCGCGCGGTGGACGCCGCCGAGCTGGCGATGATCGCGCAGGACGACGAGAAGACACAGATGGCCTACGCCCAGGCGCTCTCCGACTGGGCCGACGTCGGCGGCTACGACTACGAGACGGACTGGGACGTCTGCACCACGGCGGCCCTCGGGGTGCCGTTCGACAAGGCCCAGTGGCGGGGCCTGAACACCCTCTCCGGCGGCGAGCAGAAGCGGCTCGTCCTGGAGGCGCTGCTGCGCGGCCCGGAGGAGGTGCTGCTGCTCGACGAGCCGGACAACTACCTGGACGTCCCGGGCAAGCGCTGGCTGGAGGAGGCCATCAAGACCACCTCGAAGACCGTGCTGTACATCTCGCACGACCGCGAGCTGCTCTCGAAGACCGCGGACAAGATCATCGCCGTCGAGTCCGGCGCCGCCGGCAGCAGCGTCTGGGTGCACGGCGGCGGCTTCGACAGCTTCCACGAGGCCCGCAAGGACCGCTTCGCGCGCTTCGAGGAGCTGGGTCGGCGCTGGGACGAGGAGCACGCCAAGCTCAAGAAGCTGGTCGTCACCCTGCGTCAGGCGGCCTCCGTCAGCCACGCGCTCGCCACCCGCTACGCCGCCGCCCAGACCCGGCTGAAGAAGTTCGAGGAGGCCGGCCGCCCGGAGGAGCCCCCGCGCGAGCAGAGCATCACCATGCGGCTCAAGGGCGGGCGCACCGGCATGCGCGCCTTCACCCTGGAGCAGCTGGAGCTCACCGGCCTGATGCAGCCCTTCGACCTGGAGGTCTTCTACGGCGAGCGGGTCGCGGTGCTGGGCGCCAACGGCGCCGGCAAGTCGCACCTGCTGCGGCTGCTGGCCGGCGACACGACGGTCGGGCACACCGGGAACTGGAAGCTCGGCGCCCGGGTCGTCCCCGGCCACTTCCGGCAGACCCACGCCCACCCGGAGCTGTTCGGCCGCACCGTGCGGTCGATCGTCGAGGAGGAGCACGCGCTCAGCCGCGGCGCCGCGATGGGGGCGCTGCGCCGCTACGAGCTGGACCGCCAGGAGGAGCAGAAGTTCGAGTCGCTGTCCGGCGGGCAGCAGGCCCGGCTGATGATCCTCAAGCTCGAACTCTCCGGTGTGACGGCCCTGTTGCTCGACGAGCCGACCGACAACCTGGACCTGGAGAGCGCCGAGGCGCTGCAGACCGGCCTGGAGGCCTTCGAGGGCACCGTGCTGTGCGTCACCCACGACCGCTGGTTCGCCAGGACCTTCGACCGCTTCCTGGTGTTCGGGGCGGACGGCCGGGTGTACGAGTCGTCGGAGCCGGTCTGGGACGTGACCCGGGTGGAGCGCGAACGCTGAGTCGCGACCGGCCCCGGCCGGGAGGGGGCCAGCCGATTTTTGACCCCTCAGGGTCGGGCCGGTAACCTGGACGCTTGATGTGCGTATTGGCTCGCTCTTTCTCACGTGAGAGGTCGGTACGCCGGAGACATCAGGTCGTCGACCAGCGGTCCCCCTTGAATTGCGTCCAAGGTTGGCCAGGCTGCTCTGCCGTCCGGGTGCTCCTGTCAGGACTCACTCACTGAAAAGCGAAGGCTACGACCGTGCGTACGTACAGCCCCAAGCCCGGCGACGTCCAGCGTCAGTGGCACGTCATCGACGCGACCGACGTCGTGCTCGGCCGCCTGGCCTCCCAGGCCGCCAACCTCCTCCGGGGCAAGCACAAGGCGATCTACGCGCCGCACGTTGACACTGGTGACTTCGTCATCATCATCAACGCCGACAAGGTGCACCTGTCCGGTAACAAGAAGACCCAGAAGCTGGCCTACCGCCACTCGGGCTTCCCGGGCGGTCTGCGCTCGGTGCGCTACGACGACCTGCTGGCGAACAACCCGGAGAAGGCCGTCGAGAAGGCCATCAAGGGCATGATCCCCAAGAACAGCCTGGGCCGCCAGATGCTCTCCAAGCTGAAGGTCTACTCGGGCGACCAGCACCCGCACGCTGCCCAGCAGCCGGTGCCGTTCGAGATCACCCAGGTCGCGCAGTAATTCGGCCACCAAGCCCCCCAACACTGAAAAGAGCTGAGGAACATCGTGGCCGAGACCACTGAAACCCTTGAGGTCGACTTCGACGAGGCCGTTGAGGCCGTCGAGGGCGAGTACACCTCCGAGGAGAGCTACACCTCCGAGTCCCTGGCCGGCCGCTTCGGCGAGGCCACCCCGGGCGCCGGCCTCGGCCGTCGCAAGGAGGCGATCGCCCGCGTGCGCATCGTCCCCGGCACCGGCCAGTGGAAGATCAACGGTCGCACCCTCGAGGGTTACTTCCCGAACAAGGTGCACCAGCAGACCGTGAACGAGCCCTTCAAGCTCCTTGAGCTGGACGGCCGTTACGACGTCATCGCCCGCATCAGCGGTGGTGGCACCTCCGGCCAGGCCTACGCGCTGCGCCTCGGCGTCGCCCGTGCCCTGAACGAGGCCGACGTGGACAACAACCGCGCCGCGCTGAAGAAGGCCGGCTTCCTGATGCGTGACGCCCGTGCCGTCGAGCGCAAGAAGGCCGGTCTGAAGAAGGCCCGCAAGGCGCCGCAGTACAGCAAGCGCTAATCGCCTCCCCGGGGGTGCGCTCCGCCCTGGCGGCGCACCCCCTGGTTGTGCGAAACCGTCGCCCCGGAGTACCTCGCGTACTCCGGGGCGACGTGTTCCCCGGCTACTGTGCGGCGGCCGGGATCTTCGGTTGGGTTCCGAGCAGTGGTGATGGAGGACGGGACAGTGGGACGACTCTTCGGTACGGACGGCGTGCGCGGAGTGGCCAACGAGGGCCTGACGGCGGAGCTGGCGCTCGGCCTGTCGGTCGCGGCGGCCCATGTGCTCGGCGAGGCCGGCGCCTTCGACGGCCACCGGCCGGTCGCGGTGGTCGGCCGTGACCCGCGCGCCTCGGGCGAGTTCCTGGAGGCCGCCGTCATCGCCGGTCTGGCGAGCGCCGGCGTCGACGTCCTGCGGGTCGGCGTCCTGCCCACCCCGGCCGTGGCGTACCTCACCGGCGCGCTCGGCGCCGACTTCGGCGTGATGCTGTCCGCCAGCCACAACGCCATGCCGGACAACGGCATCAAGTTCCTCGCCCGCGGCGGCCACAAGCTGGACGACCGGATCGAGGACGCGATCGAGTCCCACTACCGCAAGCACACGCTCGGCGACGAGGACTGGAACCGTCCGACCGGCGCGGCCGTCGGCCGGGTGCGCGAGTACACCGAGGGCTTCGACAGGTACGTCGCCCACCTGATCGGCGTGCTGCCCAACCGCCTGGACGGCATCAAGGTCGTCATCGACGGCGCCCACGGCGCGGCCGCCTACGTCGCCCCCGAGGCCTTCGCCCGGGCCGGCGCCGAGGTGGTCCACACCCTGGGGGCCGAGCCCACCGGCCTCAACATCAACGACGGCGTCGGCTCCACCCACCTGGACCGGCTGCGGGTCGCGATGAAGGAGCACAAGGCCGACCTGGGCATCGCCCTGGACGGCGACGCCGACCGCTGCCTGGCCGCCGACGCCGAGGGCGCCGAGGTGGACGGCGACCAGATCATCGCGATCCTCGCGGTCGCCATGAAGGAGGCCGGCACCCTGCGCCGCAACACCGCGGTGGCCACCGTGATGTCCAACCTCGGCTTCAAGCTGGCGATGGAGCGCGAGGGCATCGAGCTGGTGGAGACCGCCGTCGGCGACCGCTACGTGCTGGAGGCGATGAAGGAGCACGGCTTCGCGCTGGGCGGCGAGCAGTCCGGCCACGTGATCCTGCTGGACCACGCCACCACCGGCGACGGCACCC
This sequence comes from Kitasatospora sp. NPDC054795, assembly GCF_053611565.1. Taxonomy (NCBI): domain Bacteria; kingdom Bacillati; phylum Actinomycetota; class Actinomycetes; order Kitasatosporales; family Streptomycetaceae; genus Kitasatospora; species Kitasatospora sp. NPDC054795. The sequence goes on along the minus strand of NZ_JBSHAP010000018.1, from coordinate 12,525 downwards.
TGACCGGCCTGATGCTGGGCGCCCGGCTGGCCGCCACCAAGCAGCCGCTGGCCGACCTGGCCACCGTGATGACCCGGCTGCCGCAGGTGCTGATCAACGTCAAGGGCGTCGACAAGTCCCGGGTGCGGACCAGCACCGAGCTGACCGCGGCGGTCGCCGCGGCCGAGGCCGAGCTGGGCTCCACCGGCCGGGTGCTGCTGCGCCCGTCGGGCACCGAGCCGCTGGTCCGGGTGATGGTCGAGGCCGCCGACCCGGCGCAGGCCGAGGCGGTCGGGCAGCGGCTGGCCGACGCGGTGCGCACCCACCTGGGCTGAGCCCCGGAGACGGCGAAGGGCCCCCGCGCGACGCGGGGGCCCTTCGTGTCGTACCCGGCGGGCGCCGTCGTGCCCGGTGGGCGCTCAGAGCTTGCGCAGCAGCGCCCGGCGGACCTTGTGGTCCGAGCCCTTCTGGAGGATCAGGGTGGCGCGGCCGCGGGTCGGCAGCACGTTCTCCAGCAGGTTGGGCTTGTTGATGGTGCGCCAGACCTGCCGGCCGTACTCCATCGCCTCCTCCTCCGGCACCTCGGTGAAGCGGCGGAAGTAGGAGTTCGGGTCCTGGAAGGCGGTCTGCCGCAGCTTGCGGAAGCGGTCCAGGTACCAGTGCTCGATGTCGTCGGTCCGGGCGTCGACATAGATCGAGAAGTCGAAGTAGTCGGCCACCGCGAGGCGGGTGCGGCCGTCGGAGCCGGGCAGGGCCGGCTGGAGCACGTTCAGGCCCTCGACGATCAGGATGTCCGGGCGCTCCACGGTCAGCCGCTCGCCCTGCACGATGTCGTACACCAGGTGCGAGTAGACCGGCGCGCTGACCCGCTCCTTGCCCGCCTTCACGTCCGCGACGAAGCGCATCAGCGCCCGGCGGTCGTACGACTCCGGAAAGCCCTTGCGGGCCATCAGGCCGCGCCGGCGCAGCTCGGCGTTGGGGAGCAGGAAGCCGTCGGTGGTGACCAGCTCGACCCGGGGGTGCTCGGGCCAGCGGGCGAGCAGTGCCTGGAGCAGGCGGGCGGTGGTGGACTTGCCGACCGCCACGGAGCCGGCCACGCCGATGATGAACGGGGTGCGGGTGCGTTCGGTGTCCGGGGTGTCCAGGAAGGTGCCCAGCGTGCCGCGCAGCTCGTGCGTGGCGTGGATGTACAGGTTCAGCAGGCGCGACAGCGGCAGGTAGACGTCGCGGACCTCGTCCAGGTCGAGGGCGGTGCCGAGGCCGCGCAGCCGTTCCACCTCCTCGGCGGTCAGCGGCAGTGGCGTACGCTCGCGCAGCGCGCTCCACTCGGCCCGGCTGAGGTCGACGTAGGGGGACGGCGACGGGCCGGGCGTGGCGGCGCCCCGCGTACAGAGTTCGGTCAGCACATGCTCCATTGTGAGCCGTAGCGGCGTTCACGGTGGCTGTGGTGTCGGTCACGCAGCGTTCGCGCGCGGGGGGAAACGGCCACAGAACCGCCCTTATGCTGGCACGCATGTGCGGAATTGTTGGATACGTGGGCGCTCAGTCCGCCCTCGACGTAGTAATCGCAGGCTTGCAGCGACTGGAGTACCGGGGCTACGACTCGGCCGGTGTCGCGGTGCAGGTCCAGGACTCCGAGGGGCAGTGGAGCCTGGCCACCGACAAGCGGGCGGGCAAGCTCGCCAATCTGGAGAAGTCGCTCGCCGAGTCCCCTCTGCCCGGCGGCACCACCGGCATCGGCCACACCCGCTGGGCCACCCACGGCGGCCCGACGGACGCCAACGCCCACCCCCACCTGGACGACCACCAGCGGGTGGCCGTGGTGCACAACGGCATCATCGAGAACTTCGCGCAGCTGCGCGCCGAGATCGCCGAGCGCGGCCACACCCTCCGGTCCGAGACCGACACCGAGGTCGTCGCCCACCTGCTGGGCGAGGCCTACGCGGGTGACCTCGCCGAGGCCATGCGGGTGGTCTGCCGTCAGCTGGAGGGCGCCTTCACCCTGGTCGCCGTGCACGCGGACGCGCCGGACGTGGTCGTCGGTGCCCGCCGCAACTCGCCGCTGGTGGTCGGCCGCGGCGAGGGCGAGAACTTCCTCGCCTCGGACGTCGCCGCCTTCATCGCCCACACCCGAGAGGCGATCGAGCTGGGCCAGGACCAGGTGGTCGAGCTGCGCCGGGAGGGCGTGACCGTCACCAACTTCGACGGCACCGCGGCCGACGTGCGCGAGTACCACGTCGACTGGGACGCCTCGGCCGCCGAGAAGGGCGGCTACGACTACTTCATGCTCAAGGAGATCGCCGAGCAGCCGAAGGCGGTCGCCGACACCCTCCTCGGCCGGATCGGCACCGACGGCCGGCTGACCCTGGACGAGCTGCGGATCTCCGACGCCGACCTGCGCTCGGTCGACAAGGTCGTCATCGTGGCCTGCGGCACGGCCTTCCACGCCGGCATGATCGCCAAGTACGCGATCGAGCACTGGACCCGCATCCCCTGCGAGGTCGAGGTCGCCTCCGAGTTCCGCTACCGCGACCCGATCATGGGCCCGGGCACGCTGGTCATCGCCATCTCGCAGTCCGGCGAGACCATGGACACCCTGATGGCCCTGCGGCACGCCCGCGAGCAGGGCGCCAAGGTGCTGGCGATCTGCAACACCAACGGCTCCACCATCCCGCGCGAGTCGGACGCGGTGCTGTACACCCACGCCGGCCCGGAGGTCGCGGTCGCCTCGACCAAGGCGTTCCTGACCCAGCTGGTCGCCTGCTACCTGGTCGCCCTGTACCTGGGCCAGGTGCGCGGCACCAAGTGGGGCGACGAGATCTTCGCCGTCATCAAGGAGCTCGGCGACGCGCCGAAGCAGGTCGAGCAGGTCCTGGAGACCATGGAGCCGGTGCGCGAGCTGGCCCGCTCGCTGGCCGACGCCCGCTCGGTGCTGTTCCTCGGCCGCCACGTCGGCTTCCCGGTGGCCCTGGAGGGCGCGCTCAAGCTCAAGGAGCTGGCGTACATGCACGCCGAGGGCTTCGCGGCGGGCGAGCTCAAGCACGGTCCGATCGCGCTGATCGAGGAGGGGCTGCCGGTCGTCGTGGTCGTGCCCTCGCCGCGCGGGCGCTCGATCCTGCACGACAAGATCGTCTCCAACATCCAGGAGATCCGGGCCCGAGGTGCCCGCACGATCGTGATCGCCGAGGAGGGCGACGAGGCCGTCGTCCCGTACGCGGACCACCTGATCCGCATCCCGGTCACCCCGGTGCTGCTCCAGCCGCTGGTCGCCACCGTCCCGCTGCAGGTCTTCGCCTGCGAGCTGGCCACGGCCAAGGGCCACGAGGTCGACCAGCCGCGCAACCTGGCGAAGTCGGTCACCGTCGAGTAGTCGCTCGGCCGTACGGCGCCCCTGCGGTGGCTGCGTCCTACCGCAGGGGCGCCGTGTCGAGCGTGAACGAGAACGGGGCGGGGAGCTTGATGCGCCTGCCGAATTCGGTTTCGTGGAGGGTGGTGTAGTCGCCGTTCCTCGGATCCGTGAACAGCGTCACCCTGCCTTCGCTGCGGTCGACGAGCAGGTAGCACGGAATGCCCGCAGCGGCGTAGCCCAGGCGCTTGGCCTCGCGGTCCTTGTGCGGGTTGATCGATGTGACTTCAAGGACCAGTTCGACTCCCACCGCGGATGACCACGAATCCTGAGCGCGGAAATGGCCGACCGGAGCGACCGTGGCGTCCGGGATGAAACGGCCCTTGGGGGTGATCAGTCCCTTCCCGCCGCTGACGTACAGGTCCTCGGCCGCCTCACGCGCAACAGCGCGGGCGAACCGGGCGATGGCGTCCTCATGGTCGCCGTCCGGCGGTGGCGTCACGACGATCTCCCCTTCGATGAGCTCGGCCTTGAAACCGGGTGGGGTGTCCAACTCCAGAAACGCCTGGAGGAGGCTGTCCTCGCCCAGCGGGTGCTCGACTGCCGGCATGGCGACCATGGCCCTTCTCCCTCCTGTGGGTCCGTGCCGAGCCACAAGGTAGGCGTACGGACCGGCACCGGCGGGGGATCGAAGTGGTTGTCACTCGAAAGTGTGCCGCAGGCCCGGCTCCCGCGGGGCGGTGGCGCGGGCTAGCGTCGGAGGCAGCCGACCGCTGAAGGAGTTCTCCCCATGCGTCATGCACACCCTGTGGAAACCGTCCGGGCCGCCGAGGCCGAGCTGATGGCGCGGCTGCCGGAGGGCACCCTGATGCAGCGGGCGGCCGCGGGGCTGGCCGCGACCTGCGCGCGGCTGCTGACGCGGCGTCGGGGGCGGGTGTACGGCAGCCGGGTGACGGTGCTCGCGGGCAGCGGGGACAACGGGGGTGACGCCCTGTACGCCGGGGCCGCGCTGGCCCGGCGCGGGGCGCGGGTGACGGCGGTGCTGCTGGCGCCGCAGAAGGCCCACCCGGGCGGGCTGGCCGCGCTGCGGGCCGCCGGCGGGCGGGTGACGGCGGAGCAGGAAGTCGGCCTGGCCGACTTCTCGCGCGCGGACCTGGTGCTGGACGGCATCGTCGGCATCGGCGGCCGGGGCGGGCTGCGCCCGGAGGCCCGGCCGTACGCGCGCGCCCGGCCGTCCGGGATCGTGGTGGCGGTGGACCTGCCCAGCGGGGTGGACGCCGACACCGGGGAGGTGCCGGGTGCCGCGCTGCGGGCCGACGTCACGGTCTGCTTCGGCACGTACAAGCCCGGGCTGCTGGTCGACCCGGGCGCCTCGTACGCGGGCGCCGTGCAGCTGGTCGGCATCGGGCTGGAGCCGCCCGCCGCGCAGGTGACGGCCCTCCAGCACGCGGACGTGGCGGCGCTGCTGCCGCTGCCGGGCGCGGAGAGCGACAAGTACCGGCGCGGCGTGGTCGGGGTGGCGGCCGGCTCGGCGACCTACCCGGGGGCGGCGCTGCTGGCGGTGGCCGGGGCGCTGCACGGCGGCGCGGGCGCCGTCCGGTACGTGGGCACGGCGGCCGAGGAGGTGGTGCGGCGCTTCCCGGAGGTGCTGGTCACCGAGGGCGGGCCGGCCGGCGCCGGACGGGTGCAGGCCTGGGTGGTCGGGCCGGGCGGCGGCGAGGGGGCGCGGCAGGCGCTGACCGAGGCGCTGGCGAGCGACGTCCCCGTGCTGGTGGACGCCGACGGGCTGACCGAGCTGGGCCGGCTCGGCCCGGACGCGCTGGCAGGCCGCACCGCGCCCACCCTGCTCACCCCGCACACCGGCGAGGCCGCCCGGCTGCTCGCCGGCGCCGACGGCGGCACACCGCCGGCCGCCGACGACCTGGCCGCGGCCCGGCTGGCCACCGCCCGGCGGCTGGCGGCCGGCTACCGCGCCACGGTGCTGCTGAAGGGCTCCACCACGGTGGTCGCCGATCCGGGCGGAGCCGTCCGGGTGAACCCCACCGGCACCTCCTGGCTGGCCACCGCCGGCAGCGGCGACGTGCTGGCCGGGCTGGCCGGCTCCCTGCTGGCGGCCGGCCTCGCGCCGCTGGACGCCGCGTCCGTGGCCGCCTACCTGCACGGCCTGGCCGGCCGGGAGGCGGCGGGCGTGCCGGGCGCCCCGACGACGGCGCTCGCGGTGGCCGGGGCGCTCCCGGCGGTGTGGCGGGCGGTCCGCGCGGGGTGACCCCCGGAACCGGGACGTCCGGTTGCGGCGTCCTGAACGGGGTGAACGGGCGGTCCGCCGCACGTCGGCGCGTCGTAGGGGGCCGCCGCGCCGCCGGGCCGTTCGGCGAGGACTCCGGGACGTCTGGGAGACTGACCCTGATGACAACTGCGAACACGACCGGCACAGCCACCCGCACCGACGGCCTCCGGGCCGAGGCGACCATCGATCTCGCCGCCCTGCGCGGCAACCTCGCCGCCCTGCGCGAACGCGTCGGCGGCGCGGCGGTGATGCTCGCCGTCAAGGCGAACGCCTACGGCCACGGCGCGGTCGAGTGCGCCCGGGAAGCGGTCGCGAACGGGATCGGCTGGCTCGGCTGCGCGACGCCGGACGAGGCGCTGGCGCTGCGGGCCGCGGGCATCCGCCCGGAGCAGGCCCGCATCCTGTGCTGGCTGTGGACGCCGGGCGGGCCCTGGCACGAGGCGCTGCGCGCGGACCTGGACATCTCGGTCAGCGGCCAGTGGGCGCTGGACGAGCTGCTGCCCGCCGTCCGCGAGACCGGCATCCCGGCCCGGGTGCACCTGAAGGCCGACACCGGCCTCGGCCGCAACGGCTGCCAGCCGCACGACTGGCCGCGGCTGGTGGCCGCCGCCCGCCGGGCCGAGACGGAGGGGCTGCTGACGGTCGTCGGCGTCTGGTCGCACTTCGCCGCGGCGGACGAGCCGGGCCACCCGTCGATCCAGGCCCAGCTGGACTCCTACCGCGCCGCGCTGGCCACGGCCGAGGCCGCCGGGCTGCGCCCCGCGGTCCGGCACCTGGCGAACTCCCCGGCCACCCTGCTGCTGCCCGAGTCGCACTTCGACCTGGTCCGCACCGGCCTGGCCGCGTACGGGCTGTCGCCGGTGCCGGAGGTGGGCTCGCCGGCCGACTTCGGGCTGCGCCCGGTGATGGCGCTGACCGCGCGGCTGGCGCTGGTCAAGCACGTCCCCGGCGGGCACGGGGTCAGCTACGGCCACCACTACACGACGCCGGGCGAGACCACCCTGGGCCTGGTCCCGGTCGGCTACGGCGACGGCATCCCCCGGCACGCCAGCGGCACCGGCCCGGTGCAGATCGACGGCAAGTGGCGCACGGTGGCCGGCCGGGTCGCGATGGACCAGTTCGTGGTGGACCTCGGCGGCGACACCCCGGCGATCGGCGACGAGGTGCTGCTGTTCGGCAACGGCGAGCGCGGCGAGCCCACCGCGGAGGACTGGGCCCGCGCCTGCGGCACCATCTCGTACGAGATCATCACCCGGATCGGCGCCCGGGTGCCCCGCCGCTACCTGGGCGGCAGCCACCCGGAGGGCCCGTCGGCATGACCGGCGCACCGGCCGAGGGCAGTCCGGTCGCGGCGGTCGCCAAGGCGGCCGGCGCCGCCTCCGGGGTGAGCCGGGCGGGTGTGATCGGGATCTCGGTCGGCGTACTGGCGGCCGGGGCGGCCGCGGGCGTCGCGGTGGAGCGGCTGACCGTCGGACGGGCGATGCGCCGCCGGGCCCGGGCCGAGCTGGACGCGAACGCCCCGTACGGCTCGCTGCGCGGCCGTCCGAGGACGGTGGCCGCGCCGGACGGCACCGAGCTGTACGTCGAGCTGGACGGCACCGGCTGGAGCGGGCCGGACGGGGACGGCGCCGGCGCCGAGCCGCTGACCGTGGTGTTCTGCCACGGCTACTGCCTCAACCAGGACAGCTGGCACTTCCAGCGGGCCGCGCTGCGCGAGGGCATGCGGCTGGTCCTCTGGGACCAGCGCAGCCACGGCCGCTCCGAGCGCTCCCGTTCGTACCTGGCGGGCGAGCCGGCCGGCATCGACCAGCTGGGCGGCGACCTCAAGGCCGTGATCGACGCCGTCGCCCCGACCGGGCCGCTGGTGCTGGTGGGCCACTCGATGGGCGGCATGACGGTGATGGCGCTGGCCGACCAGCACCCGGAGCTGTTCCGCGAGAGGGTCGCCGGGGTGGCGCTGATCGGCACCCTCGCCGGGGACTGGAACGAGGTCAGCCTCGGCCTGCCGAGGGCCGGCGCGAAGCTGTTCAGGAAGGTCGCGCCCGGCATGGTGACGCTGCTGGGCCGCCAGGTCGACCTGGTCGAGGCGACCAGGCGGCTGGGCTCGGACGTGGCCGCCGTGTTCTACCGGAGGTTCTCCTTCGGCGGCCGGGACGTCGACCCCGGCGTGGTGCGCTTCGCCGAGCAGCTGCTGGACGCCACCCCGATCGACGTGGTCGCCGAGTTCTACCCGGTGTTCGGCGCGCACGAGAAGTACGAGGCGCTGGCCGCCCTGCGGGGTCTGCCCGCGCTGGTGCTGGCCGGGACGAAGGACCTGCTGACGCCCTCGACGCACAGCGAGGCGATGGCCGCGCGGCTGCCCGGCGCCGAACTGGTCCTGGCCGAGGGCGCCGGGCACCTGGTGATGCTGGAACGCCCGGAGCTGGTGGACCACGAGCTGGCGCGGCTGCTGCGCCGGGCCGCCGGCTTCGCCGGTGCGGCGCCACTGCCCGCGGCCGTCCTCGACCTGGCCCGGGAGCGGGTCGCGGAAGCCGTCGTCGACCCCGTGTGAGCCCCGGCGGCGCGCGGATGTGGCACGGTAGCGGTGGCGGCCGGTGGTCGGTGCGCCGGTACGGACCGAAGGGCAAGACACGCGCATGGGCTCGCACGCCACTCTCACCGTCCCCACCCCGGAGCGGATGGGCCGGCTCGGCCGGGAGCTGGCCGCGCTGCTGCGGCCGGGTGACCTGGTGCTGCTCTCCGGGGAGCTGGGCGCGGGGAAGACCACGCTGACCCGGGGCCTGGGGGAGGGCCTGCAGGTCCGCGGGGCGGTGACCTCGCCGACCTTCGTGATCGCCCGGGTGCACCCCTCGCTGGTCGGCGGCCCGGCGCTGGTGCACGTGGACGCGTACCGGCTGGGCGGGGACCTGGACGAGATGGAGGACCTCGACCTGGACGTCTCGCTGCCCGAGTCGGTGGTCGTGGTGGAGTGGGGCGAGGGCAAGGTCGAGCGGCTGTCCGAGGACCGGCTGGAGGTCCGGATCGAGCGCGCCATCGGCGGCACGGCGGACGGGGACGACCAGGACCCGCGCCGGGTGGTGCTGACCGGGATCGGCCCGCGCTGGGCGGACGCGGCGCTGGCGGACCTCGGATAGCCGACGGGCGCCGAGGGGCGCCGACGTCCCACCGACATCTTGCCGACAGGCTGTCGGCAAGATGTTGCGGGCGGGGTGCCGGGCGTGGTGGGATGGGTGCTGCGGTTAGGTCTGCCTAACTAGGGAGGCGCCATGTCGAGCACCACCCCCGCCCCGAAGCGCGCGGTCCCCGCCGCCGGGGCCGGAGAACCGGCCCGTCGCGCTCCGGGAGAGCCGATGCGGGCGCTGCTGGCCGCCTGCGCGGCCGCCGAGGCGGTGTCCACCCCGCCCGAACCGCGGCCCCGACAGGACGAACGGCCCGAGGCGCAGGCGCCCCGGGCCGCGTGAGGCCGGTCCTTCCCGGGCCCGGGCCGCTCCGGGCCGTCCGGGTCAGGCGATCACGACCACCTTGGTGTCCTTGGGCGCGAAGTCCCAGAGCAGCTGCCCCTCGGCGCGCCCGCTGCGGATGCCGCCGGTCTTGGCGCTCGGGTCGGTGGTCGGCGTCGCGCCGTCCACCGCCGCGCTGAAGCCGAACACCACGCCGTTCAGCTGCGCGAAGCGCACCACGTGCTCGATCTGCTTGCCGTCCGTCCCGGTGGTGGTCTGGGTGCGGCTGTACACGGCGTAGCTGCCCGGGGCCGGCTCGACCGAGCCCGGGGTGACCGGGAAGGCGGCCGCGACCTGCGGGGTCTTCTTCGGGTCGACCAGCCAGACGTAGTGGCTGCCGACCGAGTAGACCACCCGGATGCCGGTGCCCGAGGTGGTCGGCAGCGCCGGGACGGTCGGGGTGGCCGAGGCGGTCGGCGCCGCGGCGGTGGCGGTGCCGGTCGCCGTGGTGGTGGCGGTGGGCTTGGGGCCGCCGGCCCGGTCCTGGGCGCCGTTGGCCTGGAAGGCCAGCAGGCTCACCACCGCCAGGGCCCCCAGGGTCAACCCCGTGACCACCACTCCAGGACCCATCTTCGCCACGTTGCCGCTCCCGCCGCCGTCCCTTTACGTACGGCCCCATCGTGCCAGGTTCATCCGCGCGGGTCGCAGCGCCTCGGATGTGTGTTCCCGGGTGGTACACCCTGCCGATCGGCCGGTCGGCCCAACGCGGTCTAACCTTGACCCCGTGCTGCTGCTCGCGTTCGACACCGCTACCCCCGCCGTCACCGCCGCCGTCCACGACGGCACGGCCGTCCTCGCCGAGACCCACCAGGTCGACGCCAGGCGCCACGGCGAACTGTTGCTGCCCGCGATCGACGGGGTGCTGCGGGCCGCCGGGGTGGACAAGCACCGGCTGACCGGCATCGCGGTCGGCGTCGGCCCCGGCCCGTACACCGGCCTGCGGGTCGGCCTGGTGACCGCCGCCGCGCTCGGCCACGCGCTCGGGCTGCCGGTGCACGGCGTCTGCACCCTGGACGCGATCGCCTTCCAGGCCCGCGCCGAGGGCCTGGCCGGGCAGCCGTTCACCGTCGCCACCGACGCGCGCCGCAAGGAGGTCTACTGGGCCTCGTACGATGCCGGGGGCCGCCGCACCGAGGGCCCCGGCGTGGACCGCCCGGCCGAGCTGACCCCGCAGGAACGCTCCGTCGGCGCCGGCGCGCTGCTCTACCCCGACGCCTTCCCGGGCGGGCACGGCCCCGAGCACGTCTCGGCCGGCGCCCTGGCCGGTTTCGCCGCCGCCGAACTGGCCGCCGGGCGCGAGCTGCTGCCGAACCACCCGCTGTACCTGCGCCGCCCGGACGCCCAGGTCCCGGCCGGCTACAAGGCGGTGCTCCCGGCGTGAACCACGGCACCACCCTGCGCCCGATGCGCTGGTGGGACATCGCGCCGGTGCTGGAGCTGGAGCTGCGGCTCTTCCCCGAGGACGCCTGGTCCGCCGGGATGTTCTGGTCCGAACTGGCCGAGTCCCACCCCGGCGGAACCCGCCACTACACCGTCGCGGCCGCCCCGGACGGCACGATCGTCGGCTACGCCGGCCTGATGGCGATCGCCGGTGAGGGCGACGTCCAGACCATCGCCGTCGACGCGCGCCACCAGGGCGCCGGCCTCGGCGCGGCGCTGCTCACCGACCTGATCCGGGAGGCCGCCCGGCGCGAGTGCGCCGAGCTGCTGCTGGAGGTGCGGGTGGACAACCCGCGCGCCCAGCGGCTGTACGAGCGCCACGGCTTCGAACCGGTGGGCATTCGGCGCGGCTACTACCAGCCCGCCAACGTCGACGCGCTGGTGATGCGCCTCGACTCCCCGAGCACTGACAGCACTGACCCGAAGGACATTGAGGACACCCGCCATGGCTGACGAACCGCTCGTCCTCGGCATCGAGACCTCCTGCGACGAGACCGGCGTCGGCATCGTGCGCGGCACCACGCTGCTGGCCGACGCGGTCGCCTCCAGCGTCAACGACCACGCCCGCTTCGGCGGCGTCGTCCCGGAGATCGCCAGCCGCGCGCACCTGGAGGCGATGATCCCGACCATCCAGCGCGCCCTGGACACCGCCGGGATCAAGGCGAGCGACCTGGACGGCATCGCCGTCACCGCGGGCCCCGGCCTGGCCGGCGCGCTGCTGGTCGGCGTCAGCGCCGCGAAGGCGTACGCCTGGGCGCTGGACAAGCCGCTGTACGGGGTCAACCACCTCGCCTCGCACATCTGTGTCGACCAGCTGGAGCACGGCCGGCTGCCCTCGCCGACGATGGCCCTGCTGGTCTCCGGCGGGCACTCCTCGCTGCTGCTCAGCGAGGACATCACCAGCGACGTCCGCCCCCTCGGCGCGACCATCGACGACGCGGCCGGCGAGGCCTTCGACAAGGTCGCCCGGGTGCTCGGCCTCGGCTTCCCCGGCGGCCCGATCGTCGACCGCACGGCCCGCGAGGGCGACCCGAAGGCGATCGCCTTCCCGCGCGGCCTGACCGGCAAGAACGACCCGGAGTACGACTTCTCCTTCTCCGGCCTGAAGACCGCCGTCGCCCGCTGGGTGGAGGCCAGGCGCCGGGCCGGCGAGGAGGTGCCGATCGCCGACGTGGCGGCGTCCTTCCAGGAGGCGGTCACCGACGTGCTCACCCGCAAGGCCGTCAAGGCGTGCAAGGACAGCGGCGTCGACCACCTGATGATCGGCGGCGGCGTGGCGGCCAACTCGCGGCTGCGCGAGATGGCCCAGCAGCGCTGCGACCGGGCCGGCATCCGGCTGCGGGTGCCCCGGCCGGGCCTGTGCACCGACAACGGCGCGATGGTCGCGGCGCTCGGCGCCGAGATGGTGTGGCGCGACCGCACGCCGTCCGCCTTCGACCTGTCCGCCGACTCCTCGCTGCCGGTGACCGAGGTCCACGTGCCCCACACCGACGTCCACGGCCAGGCCTACGACGCCCTCGGCGGTGGCGCGGCATGACCGTCGCCGCGATGTGGGAGGCCCGGGCGGCCGACGGGCGCGGGCCCGAACTCGCCGTCTGGGCACGGGAGTCGGCGCTGCCCCGGCTCCGCGGCTCGGCCGGGCTGGAGCGCCTCGAACTGCTCACCGCCCCGGGCGGGCGGGTGCTGCTGATCACCTGGTGGAACGGCGAGCCGGTGCCCGTCGCCGACCCGCCGGCCGAGCTGCTCGGCCGCCCGGTGCACCGCTGGTCCTTCACCAGCGAGCACATGGAGTAGCCCCGTACCGGGAACCGCGCGACCGGCCGTTACCGTGCATAGCTGAGAGAATGCTGGACGGGAACCGGGAGCGCGCAGCGGTGATCAGGAACGGGCGGAGCAGGACCAGGACGTACGCGGCGGGGGCGGTGGCCCTGCTGGCCCTCGCCACCGGGTGCGGCGACAACGGGGGCGGCGGC
>NZ_JBSHAP010000017.1:74050-93080 GCF_053611565.1 Kitasatospora sp. NPDC054795 | reverse complement strand
GTTCGCACGTCGGGGCCCCCTCGGCAAGCGGTCCCGGGTCAGGCCTGCGGCGGCACCACCAGGGCCAGCGCGAGCGGCCGGTCCCCGGCGCTGCGGCCGGCCTCGACGGTGTGCACGCCCGGGTTGACCCGCCAGGCGCGGGCCGCGGTGTCCCAGCTCTGCACGGCCCGACGCGCAAGGGCGATCCGCGCGGTGGCGACGGCGCCCGGTTCCGCCTCGACCACCGCGAAGCCGGCCAGCTGGCGGTCCGGACGGCTGCGGTCGGAGCCGTCGGTGGCCAGGTAGACCTGCACCACCTCGCGCCCGGCCCGCCCGCCGGTGTTGCGCACCCGTACGGTCACCTCGGCGAGCACGTCGGAGGCGCCCTCCACCAGCCGCGCCTCCAGGCCCTCGTACGACCAGTCGGTGTAGCCGCCACCGGCCCCGAACCAGTACGCGGGAGCGGCACCGGCCCGGCGCTGCCAGGCCCGGTAGCCGATGAACAGGCCCTCGGCGTAGTCGAGCCGGCCGTCGGTGGGCTCGACCCCCCAGACCGGGGCGTCCGCCTCCTCGGCGGGCCAGGTGGTGGGCAGCCGCCCGCCCGGCTCGGCGGCGCCCAGAAGTACGTCGGCGAGGGCCTCGCCGGCCTGCTGTCCGGGGAACCACGCGAGCAGCACGGCGGCCACCGAGTCGCGCCAGGGCATCAGGACCGGAGCGCCGGCGTTGACCACCACCACCGTACGGGGGTTGGCGGCCGCCACCCGGGCGACCAACTCGTCCTGACGGCCCGGCAGGCGCAGGCCGGCCCGGTCCACGCCCTCGCTCTCCACCTCCTCGGTGGTGCCGACCAGCACCACCGCGACCTCGGCCGCGCGGGCCGCCGCCACGGCCCGCTCGATCAGCTCGTCCGGGGAGGCGGTCGGCGCGGCGTGGCCGAGCGTGAAGGAGACCAGGCCGAACCCGGCGAAGTCGCTCGCCTCCGGCATGGTGCACGTCAGCGTGACCTCGGCCTCCCGGCCCTCCGCGAGGGCGAGGTCGAAGCGGCGCTCCGGCGGGTTGAGGAACGCCGCGGCCGGGTCCTCGCCCTCGGGCAGCAGCACCCCGTCGAAGAGCACCTCGCCGTCCGCGTCCAGCGTGAACCGGCCGACGCCGCGGACGGCCAACGAGTGCCGCCCGGCCGCTTCCGCGGTCAGGGTGCCGGTCAGCCGGACCCGGGCGAGGTCGGTGAAGGAGACGCCGCCCGGCAGCACGCCCAGCCAGCGGACGTTGCCGTCCGCCTGCGCGGCCGTACCGAGCGACGCCCCGTCGGCGCCGAGCAGTTCAGCGGTGCACGGGAAGGCGGCCGGCGGGAGGAAGGTGCGCGGGTCGGCGCCGATCTCGTGGACCAGGTGGGTGCCGGCGCCGAGCGCGGCCCGCAGGCCCTCCAGCGGGGTGACCACCCGGGTCGCGAAGACCTGGGCGCTGCCGCCCCCGCCGATCCGGGCCTCGGTCGAGGCCGCGCCGATCAGCGCCACCGAGGCCGGCGCCGGGTCCAGCGGCAGCACGCCGCCCTCGTTGCGCAGCAGCACGAAGGACCGCGCCGCGAGTTCGCGCACCAGCGACTCGCCGTCGACCGGCGCGGGCAACTCCTGCGCCGGGACGGCGGCCGGAGCACCGGCCAGCACGCCGACCCGGGCGGCCAGCCGCAGGACGCGGCGGGCCAGCGCGTCCACCACGGCCTCGGGCACCAGACCCTCGCGGACGGCCTGCACCAGGTGTTCGCCGTAGACGGTAGCCGGGCCCGGCATCGCCACGTCGAGGCCGCCGAGCGCGGCCCGGACGGTGTCCCGGGCACCGGTCCAGTCCGAGACCAGGACCCCGTCGAAGCCCCACTCCTCGCGCAGCACCGTGTTGTTGAGCTCGGCGTGCTCGCTCATGCTCGGCCCGTTGACCGAGTTGTACGCGGCCATCAGGCCCCAGGGATGGGCCTTCTCGACGATCGCCTCGAACGGTGCCAGGTACAGCTCGCGCAGGGTGCGCTCGTCCACCCGGACGTCGACGGTGTAGCGGTCGGTCTCCGAGTCGTTCGCGACGAAGTGCTTGGGCGTGGTGGCCACCCCACCGTCCTGGACACCGGAGACCATGGCCGCACCGATTTCGCCGGTGAGCAGCGGGTCCTCCGAGTAGCACTCGAAGTGGCGGCCCCCGCGCGGGCTGCGGTGCAGGTTGACGGTCGGCGCGAGCACCACGTGGGCGCCCTTGCGCCGGGCCTCCTGGGCGAGCAGCCGGCCGGCCCGGCGGACCAGGTCGAGGTCCCAGGTGGCGGCGAGGGCGGTCGGCGAGGGCAGGGCGACGGACGGGTCGTCCGGGGTCCAGTGCTCTCCGCGCACGCCCGCCGGGCCGTCCGACATCACCAGCCGGCCGAGGCCGATCTCCTCGTTGGCCGGCAGCGACCACATGTCGGCACCGGCCAGCAGGGCGACCTTGGCGGGCAGGTCCAGCCGGGCGAGGGCGGCCTCGACGGCGGCCTCGCGGCGGGCGTCGGCGGCGGCCCGGTCACGGGCCTCGGGGGTGGTCACGGCGTTCTCCTTGCGGTCGTCCACGGCTCAGATCCACCCTTCCAGCGCGGCCATGAAACCGGCGTGGTCGTCCCGGTGGACGGTGTGTCCGGCGCCGGGCACGGTGCGCACCTCGAACCCGCGGGCCCGCAGCAGTTCGGCGTCCGCGTCACTCACCAGGAAGCTGTCCTCGGCCAGCACCACCAGCGAGGGCACGGCGGGAGCGGTCGGCAGGCCCGACTCCTGCCCGGGCATGGCCAGGGCCGAGTCCGGGTCCCAGGCGGCGAGGGTGGCGAGCTCGACGTCCACGTCGGCGCTCTCCCAGCGCGGGTTCATGGCGGTGATCTGCTCCCGGCCGGCGTGCCGGAACTCCACGAACACCGTCGGGTCCACACCCTCGGCCCGCGCGAACTGCCAGCCCGGGTCGACGTAGACGGCGCGGGCCGGCTTCAGCCGCTCGACAGCCCGCAGCAGGGTGATGCCCCCGAGCGAGTGGCCGATGGCCAGTTCGACGCCGGCGGGCACGCTCTCGGCCAGGTCGTCGGCGTACGCGTCCAGGGCGTAGCGCTCCTGCGGGGTCCGCCCCGCGCCGCGCGGACTCAGCCCGTGGCCGCGCTGATCGACCGCGATGACCCGGTAGCCGCGCTCGGCCAGGGCCGGGCCGACCCGCCGCCAGGTGCGGTGGTCGGACATGATGCCGTGGATCAGCAGCGCGATCCGGTCGCCGCTGCCCCATTCCTGGGTGTGCAACTTCATGGGAGGGAAACCTTTCTGGGGGATGGTCACCGGACGCCGCGGATGGGCTTCACGGCGAGCGCGCCGGCCACCGCGAGCGCGGCGGCGAGCAGGAACAGTGGGGTGTAGCCGCCGAGGCCGACCACCGCGGAGGCCACGAAGGGCGCGATGATCTGCGGGCCCGCGTTGGCGATGTTGAGCACGCCCATGTCCCGGGCCGCGTCCTCGGCCTTCGGCAGCACCATGGTGACCAGCGCGGTGTCGACGGCCATGAAGCAGCCGAAGGCCAGGCCGTTCACGGCGGAGAAGACGATCATGCCGGGCCAGGTGGGACTGAGGACCGGGATCAGCAGGGCGACCGCGGAGAGCGCGGCGGACAGGCCGATGAAGAGCTTGCGTCGGTCCAGCCGGTCCGAGAGCACCCCGCCCACGACGGTCGAGACGGCCATCGCGGCCGAGGACACCGGCGTGAGGATCGCGATCGCCCGCTCGGGCGAGAGGCCGCCGGGCAGGTCGATGTGGTCCTGGAGGATGTAGAGCTGGTAGCCGACGACGGCGAAGTAGCCCAGCACCAGCAGCGCCCGGCCGATGAACGCCCAGCGGAAGTCCGGCTCGCGCAGCACGCCGAGGAAGGCGGCGGCCTGCTCGCGCAGCGGCACGGCCCGCTTGGCGGGCATCGGGCGCTCCCGGGCGAGACCGCCGAACAGGACGGCGGCCAGCGCGACCAGCAGGCCGAGCACCAGGTAACCGGTGCGGATGCGGTCGGAGAACGCGGAGGCCAGCAGGACGCCGAGGGTGGAGCCGATCGGCAGGCCGAGCCCGACGGCGGCGGAGGCGGTGCCCCGGCGCGTCGGCGGGACCCGGTCGGGCACCACCGAGGTGAGCGCGGCCTGGTAGAAGTTCATCGCCGCCTGGCCGAGGCACCAGGCGATGCAGACCAGCAGCACCGAGTTCACGCTGCCGAGCAGGGCCATCGCGGCCACCGCGGCCAGGCCGCCGCCCAGGATCCACGGGTTGCGCCGGCCGGAACGGTCGGACAGGGCGCCGGCGAACGGGTTGAAGAAGGTGGCGAAGATCGCCGCGACGCCGCTGATCAGGCCGAGGTTGGCCACCTTGGCGGCCGGGTCAAGGTGTTCGACCTGCAACGGGAGCAGCACGCTGCCGACGCCGAGGTAGAGCGCGTACATCGCGGTGTTGCCCGTGAAGAGCAACGGCAGCAGGCCGCGGCCGGCGGACGCCGGGGCCTGCGGGACTGCTGCCGGGACGTCCTGCGGAGCGTCGCCTGCGGGGGAAAGGGCCACATTGCCCTCCAGGGGAAGTGCCCGGCGGGGGGTGGGGGTGCCGGGCAGCGGATCGACATCAGGTTACACGTGTAACGGTTACTCGTGTAACCAGATGTTTAGCAGGGCATTCGGCCCACGGCCAGAGCCGACCGTGAAAGGATTCGAACCGTTATGAACAGCGACCACGACCTTCCCGGCCCCGCCGCGCCGCCGCCCACCAGCGCCGACGTCGCCAAACTCGCCGGTGTCTCCCGCGCCACGGTCTCCTTCGTGCTCAACAACACGGCCGGCGGCCGGGTCAGCGAGCAGACCCGGGCGAAGGTCCGGGCCGCCGCCGACCGGCTCGGCTACGTCCCGCACGCCGGCGCCCGCTCGCTGCGGGCCGGCCGCACCGGCCTGGTGCTGCTGGTCGGCTCCGACGTACCCATCGGGTCGCTGTTCAGTGGCTTCTACCGGGGGCTCCAGGACGCCCTGCCCCGTTACGGCTACACCAGCGTGCTGCTCGGCCCGACCCCGGGCGGCTGGAACGACGCCGCCCGGGCCTGGGCCGAGCTGCGGCCCGCCGCCGTCCTCTGCCTCACCCCCGGGCTCACCCCCGAGGGCGTGCGGACCCTCCACCGCTCCGGTACCCGGGCGGTGTTCACACTCGGCGTCCCGCCGGTACCCGGCGCGCACGCGCTGATCATGGACCAGCGCGAGGTCGGCGCCACCGCCGTCGCCCACCTGCTGGAGCGCGGCCGGCGCCGGATCGGCGTCGTGATGCCGGCCGACCCGGGACTCGCCCTGTTCGCCGGCCCCCGGCTGGCCGGCGCCCGGGCCGCCGCCGCCTCGGCGGGCGTCGGCGTGACGGTCGAACCGCTGCCGCTGGACTACACCGAGGAGTCCGCCGCCGAACTCGCCGACCGCTGCCGGGAGTCGGGCCTGGACGGCCTGTTCGGCTACAACGACGAGTACGCGATGCTCGCCCTGCGCGCCCTGCAGGACGCCGGCCTGGACGTCCCCCGGACGACGGCCCTGGTCGGCGCCGACGACCTGCTGCTGGCCCGGCTGCTGCGGCCGCGGCTGAGCTCCGTCCGGATGCGGCTGCCGGCCGGCGAGGAACTGGCCGCCCTGGTCGACCGCGCGGTCACCGACCCGGACGCGGTCCCGGCCGGCCGGAACCTGATGGCCGTCGAACTGGTCGCCCGCGACTCGTCCTAGCGTCCGTCCGGCAAGGATCCTCCGGACAGACCTCACGGGCTCCGCGGATCCCGGTCGGCGTACGCGGTGCGGCCGGGCGAGCGACCGCCGGGCAGGTGAATCGCCGCGACCGCCCCTCGTGTCGCCGACCGGCCCGAAGGGGCGATCGGCTGGACTGCGCGCTATGCGTATTCCATTCCGGACCGGGCGGATCGCCTCGGTCCTGGCGCTGGTGGCGGGCTCGCTGCTGAGCAGCAGCGTGCTGGCCCCACCGGCCCAGGCCGCGATCTCCTTCACCAAGAGCGTCGACAAGGCGACCGTCTCCCCGGGGGAGAACGTCACCTACACCCTGCGCTACACCTGCTCCATCACCGAGTGCACGGGCGGGCACATCCTCGACACCCTGCCCTCGAACATGCAGTTCCTCGGCTGGACGCCGGACCCGTCCTCGGTGGACGTGGCCGCCTCCACCGTGCCCGCCGCGGGCGCGATGGGCGGCACGATGGACATCCGGCTGAAGGACCTGAGTCCGGGCACCACCGCCACCGTCACGGTGACGATGAAGTACCCGAACTTCACCACCCCGAACGGCGCCACCTCCACCAACTCGGCCACCATGTCGGCCAACGGCGAGCCCTCGCAGACCGCCACCGCCGACACCTCCGTCCAGGTGCAGCCGCAGTACACGGTGACCAAGGGCGTCCAGACCTCCAGCAGTGACGGACGCACCGTCACCTACCAGTTCAGCGCCTGCGCCACCGACAACGTGCCCAACGTCGACCTGGACACCAGCCGGCTGCTGGACACCCTGCCGCCCGGCGCGGTGGTGGACACCGGCCGCTCGCCGGGCTGGTCGCCGGTGGCACCCGGCCCGGACACCTGGGGCTACGACATCGGCCCGTTCGTCTCCGGCAACGGGCGCGGCGGCTGCCGCATCCCGGGCGTCCTGGTCGTCAACTACCCGGAGGCCTCCTTCCCGGACGGGACGACCTCCGAGAACGTCGTGGCCCTGCACGGCGACCCGATCGGGCCGGACCCGGAGCGCCGGCTCGACACCGCGAACGCCACCACGAGCCCGTTCCAGCCGCCGGCCACCGGCGTGGTGGTGACCGCCGGCAAGGTCTGGCGCGACACCACCGTCAACGGCGACCTCAACTCCTTCAGCCTGTCGGCCACCAACACCGCCGGACCGGCCACCAGCCTCACCGTCACCGACCCCGGGGCCGGCAGCACCGACGGCATCTACAACTGGATCTTCCCGCAGTCCCTCCAGCTGGAGCCGTGGAACCCCACCAGCATCCTGCTGACCCTGCAGTACCGCCTCAACGGCGACCCCACCTGGCAGACCTTCACCCCGGGCACCCCGTTCAACGGCTCCGACACCCGCCGGATCACCTTCGAACCGGGCGCGGGCGACCCGGCCAACGACGTGCTCGGCATCCCGGCCGGGCGCTGGCTGGTCGGCCTCCGGTTCACCTGGAACGGGCCGATCCCCACCGGCTGGAGCCCGGGCAACGCGGTGCAGCTGGTCACCCAGGTCGCCACCCCCGGCCACGACGGACGCCAGGCCCCCGAGCCGCTGACCAACTGCGTGGACACCACCGCCACCGACGGCACCAACAACGCCTCGGCCAACGCCTGCGCGCAGACCACCATCACCCGGGCCACCAACCTCGGCGCGGCCAAGACCACCGTCGCCGGCGAGCTGTCCGCCCCCGGCGGCCGGGCGACCTTCCAGGTCATCCCGTACAACCGCAGCGCCCGCGACCTGGACCGGCCGCTGGTGCTCTACGACGTGCTGCCGGCCGGCGTGGTCTACATCGACGGCTCGGCCCGGCCCGACCCCAACTACCCGGACGCCAAGGCCCCTTCGTCGATCACCGTGACCCCCGGCCCGGACGGCCGGCAGATCCTGCGGATGGAGTGGCCGGCCGGCGCGCCGGACATGACGTACCTGCACGACCAGCTGGCCTACCGGATGCTCTTCGACGTCCAGGTCGCCAACAGCATCCGCTCCGGTGACCTCACCAACGACGTCTACGTCACCGTGGACCAGCCCACCGCCCCCGTCGCCTGCATGTTCTCCGGCTCCGACAGCGGCAGCACCCCGGACGTGCTCGACCTCAACGGCAACGGCAACACCACCGAGCTGCTCTGCCACGCCTCCTCGCAGATCCGGGTGGACGTGCCGTCGGTGCTGCGCTCGTACAAGGAGGTCAAGGGCGACCTGGACTCCGACTACGTGAGCATCGGCACCGCCACCCCGGGCGGCCGGATCTCGTACCGGATGACCGTGCGCAACGACTCCCCCGACCCGGTCACCGACTTCATCGCCTACGACAGGCTCCCCACCCCGGGCGACAACTACGTGCTCACCCAGGACGCCCCGCGCGGCAGCGCCTGGACCCCGTCGCTCAGCCAGCCGATCACCAGCAGCGACCCGACCGTGCTGATCGAGTACACCACCGACCCCAACCCCTGCGTGGAGCCCGTCGTCGTCGACCGCACCGGCTGCAACAGCGCGGCGGTCTGGAGCACCACCTTCCCCGGCCCCGGGACGGCCACCTGGTTCCGCATCCACCGCCCCGGCACCATGGCCTCCGGCGAGTCCTTCACCCTGACCTGGCCGATGGTCGCCTCCTACGACGCGCCGGAGGGCGAGTACGCCTGGAACAGCTTCGCGTACACCGCCACCGACGCGGCCGGCCGCCAGCTGCTGCCGGCCGAGCCCGCCAAGGTCGGCGTCGCGGTCAAGCGGGTCACACCCTCCGACAACGCGCTGGGCGACTTCGTCTGGCAGGACAAGGACGGCTCCGGCGTCCAGAAGCCCGGGGACACCGGGATCGCCGGGGTCACCGTGCACCTGCTGGACGGCAACGGCCAGCCGGTGCGGGACAAGGACGGCAAGCCGGTCACCGCGGTGACCGACGCCACCGGCCACTACCTGTTCGACAACCTGCCGGACGGCAGCTACGCGGTCCGGTTCGACCTGGCCACCCTGCCCAAGGGCGCCACCGTCACCAAGCAGCACGCCGGCACCGACCCGGCCAAGGACTCGGACGCCGACCCGGCCACCGGCATCACCCAGACCGTCACCCTCAGCGGCGGACAGCGCGACCTCGACCTCGACATGGGCGTGGTCCTCCAGACCACCTCCCCCTCGCCGTCGCCCTCGCCGACCTCCTCGCCGTCGCCCTCGCCGACCTCCTCGCCGTCGCCGACCTCCTCGCCCTCGCCGACCTCCTCGCCGACGCCGTCGCCGAGCCCGAGCCCGAGCCCGAGTTCCTCGCCGACCCACTCGCCGTCCCACTCGCCGAGCCCGACGGCCACGGCCACCGCCACCCACACGCACACCCACACCCAGGTCCCGAGCCCGTCGGAGAGCGGCGAACTGCCGCACACCGGCGGCTCCTCCCCCGACACCCTCGTCGCGGCACTCGGCGCCATCGCCCTCCTCGGCGGCGGCACCCTCTGCTTCGTCGCCTACCGCCGACCGGGCCGGCACGGCTGACGCCCCCCGGACCCCGCTGGACGCCAGTGGCGCCGCCCCGTCCAGGGCGGCGCCACTGGCGCGTTCCGGATCGGACCCGGCGGTCCTAATCCAGTTGGGACAGCGCGTCGGTGACCAGCTTGGTGGCGAAGTCCTCGCCGTTGCCGGAGATCCGGTTGATGTACTCCGCGAGCAGGACGGCCGTCGCCTCCAGGGGGTTCATCTCCTCCTTGGTCCACGGTCCGTACTGGGCGCGCCACAGGTTGGGGCTCAACCCGGTGCCGGCGGCGATGAGCAGGCCGGCCATGGTGGGGATCACCTCCGGGCGGAAGGTCCTCGGCATCATGCGCATGGTGGCCACCAGGCTGGGGATCGCGTGTTCGAGCACGTCCTCCTCGTGCTTCTCGAAGGCCGAGCGCAGCCAGTTCATGTACATGTAGACGAGGGTGCAGGCGCCTTCCACCAGCGCCTCGGCCTCGTCGGGGCCGAAGGACGCGGTGAGCTGGTCGACCATCCGCTGGTGCTCGGGGCCCGTCCCGGACTTGCCTTCATAGACGGACCTGAGCCGGGAGTCGATCACCATGAGCGCTGCGCTCACATCGCCGACGGGAGCGTGTTGGGGGTCGCAGGACGACACAGGACTCCTTCTGGAACGGCCACGGCCGGGACGGCCGGTCGGTTCGTAGGGTAGGCGACCGATCGGACGGGATCCGCCGGATCCGGCCGGGGGCGCCCTCGGGTGACGGTGCGCGAGTGCCGCCCCGGGCGGACCGGGGCGGCACGGCGGCGGTGGGACGGGCCCTGTCCCCCGCGCCCGTCACCCGACAACGGCATCTCACCCGTCAAGGTGGCACTCCGGAAGCCGAGTTGACGACGACGGGTGGCGGGCGGCCGGCGACGGCCCCGGGCCGGCCGGCGGGCGACACGCCCGGCGTCACACGGCCGTCACGTTCCCGCTGGATACTCGGAAGGCCCACCGCCCGCGCCCCGTACGACGGAGGACCACCGCAGATGACCGCCGGCCCCGACCGCCCCGCCTTCCTCCTGGTCCACGGCGCCTGGCACGGCGCCTGGTGCTGGGACGCGGTGCGCACCGCCCTCGCCGCCGACGGCTGGCGCACCCACACCGTGGACCTGCCCAGCTCCGCCGCCCACCCCGACGCCGCCCGCCCGGCCGGCCTGCTGGAGGACGCCGACGCGATCCGCGACCGCCTGCGGCGGATCGACGGCCCGGTGGTGACGGTCGCCCACTCCTACGGCGGCGCCCCCACCACCGAGGCCATCGCGGGCGCCACCAACGTGGTGCGGGCGGTCTACCTCGCCGCCTTCCAACTGGACGTCGGCGAAAGCGTGTTCTCCTTCCTCGGGGCTCCCGTTCCGGAGGACGACACGGGCCGCACCCCGCCGAACGCCGACGCCCGCCGCCTGCACTACACCGACGTGCCCGCCGCCGAGGCCGACCGCGCCCTCGCCCGGCTGACCCCGCAGAGCGTCCGGTCCTTCACCCGGCCGGTGACCACGGCGGGCTGGCGCACCGTGCCGTCCAGCTACATCGTGTGCGAGCACGACCGGGCCCTCGAACCGTCACGGCAGCGCGAGCTCGCCGCCCGCGCCGACACCGTCCACCGGCTGCCCAGCGGCCACGCCCCGTTCCTGTCCATGCCCGGGGAGCTCGCCACCCTGCTGGGCCGGATCGCCGGATCCGCCGCTCCGCAGGGTGCCGACGTCCGGAGTGCCGAGGGGCGTTGACGGCGGGCGGGGCGGCCCGACCGGCTCCGGACCGCCCCGCCCCCGCCCCCGCCCCGCCCGCCCCGCCCACCGGTCTTCGGCTCGGGTCAGCCGGCTTCCGTGCGCGGCTCCAGCCGGGTGCCGCTGCGGAGGGTGATCGACATCAGGTCGCTGGGGGCGTCGAGCTCCAACCGGTGCCAGCGGCCCCGGGGCACGATCGCGGCGGTGCCCGCCGCCAGCCGCACCACGGACTCGGCGTCGCCGGGCTCGACGGGGCGGAGGTGGAGGCGCACGGCGCCGGCCAGGCAGCAGACCGCCTCCTCCGCCTCGGGGTGCATCTCCCAGTGGTCGGCGTGGACGTCGGCGTCGCTCTCCACGTGGAAGGTCGCGATCTGCCAGACCCCGGCGTCGCCGGCGGCCATCCGGCGCCCGGCCGCCCGGACGTCGCCGTCGGGGTGGATGTGCAGGGCCGAGGCGAACAGGTCCACGGCCGCGAGCGGAGTGGTCGTCATGAGCGGGTTCCTTCCCATCGGTTCTCTGCGAGGGTGAGCGGAGCGGGGTGCCCGGGCGCCTGCGGCCGCCGCCGGGGCAGCACTCCGATCGCCACCAGCGCGGCGAGGGCGAAGAGCCCGGCGGTGGCGGCCAGGCCGGTGGCGTAGCCGGAGTTGAGGGCCGACGGGTCGGTGGCGCCGCCGGAGCGGTGGGCGGCGACGGTGGCCAGGGCGGCCAGGCCGACGCAGCCGCCGAGCTGGCGGGAGCTGTTGAGCAGGCCGGAGGCCGTCCCGGCCTCGCGGGCGGCCACCCCGGTGGTCCCGGCGGCGGCGACCGGGGCCAGGACCAGCCCGGTGCCGATGCTGGTGACCAGGGACGGGCCGAGGACGTCGGTGAGGAAGCCGCCGTCCGGGCTGATCAGCGCGAACCAGGCCAGGCCCGCGGTGGCCAGCACCGCCCCGGGCACCAGGGCGGCCCGGGGAGTGCGGCGCGCGACGACGCGGGTGGCGAGCACCGTGCCCGCGACCAGTCCGGCCGAGAAGGGCAGGAAGGCGAGGCCGGTGGCGGCGGCGCCCAGGCCCAGCACCTGCTGGAGGTAGAGCGAGACGAAGTAGAAGGCCGTGAACTGCCCGGCGGCGGCCAGGAACACCAGGATGTTGGCACCGGCCACCCATCGGCTGCGCAGCAGGCCCGGGCGGAGCAGCGGTGCGGAGGTCCTGGCCTCGGTGACGGCGAAGGCGGTCAGCAGCGCGAGCGCGGCGGCGAGCGTCCCCAGGGTGGCCGGGGAGCCCCACCCCCGGACGTCGGTGCGGACGACACCGAACACCAGCAGCCCGACCCCGGCGGTCGCGAGGACGGCGCCGAGCACGTCCGGCCGCTCCCGCCGTCCGGACGGTGCCTGGGCCGTTCCGGTCTCCTCGGCGGGACCGCCGGCCGGCAGCAGCGCGAGCGCCGTCGCCACGATCGGCAGGTTGACCAGCATGACCCAGCGCCAGCTCGCGTACTCGGTCAGCAGTCCGCCCGCCAGCACGCCCAGTGCCCCGCCCGCGGCGTTGGCCGCGCTCCACACGCCGAGCGCGCGCACCCGCCGGGGGCCTTCGGTGAACGTGGTGGTGAGCATCGCGAGCGCGGCCGGGGCCGCCGCCGCGGCGCCCGCGCCCTGTCCGGCGCGGGCGGCGACCAGTTGCCAGGGCGACTGGGCCAGTCCGCCCGCCAGCGAGCAGAGGCCGAACACGGCCAGGCCCAGCTGGAGCAGCCGCCGCCGGCCGTACAGGTCGCAGGCGCGGCCGCCGAGCAGCAGGAGCCCGCCGAAGGTGAGCGCGTAGACGTGCACGACCCAGGAGAGGTCCAGCGGTGCGAATCCCAGGTCGGCCCGGATCGCGGGCAGGGCGACGTTGACCACCGACATGTCCAGGGCGAAGACGAACTGGGCGACCGTCACCGCCGCGAGCACCCGGCCGGGGCGCCCTCGTAAGTTTTTGTACATGTATAGAAAGTAGTCCCGGGCGATCCCCGCTGTCGAGCCCCGGGTGATGATGGGGGCATGCAGCAGCCCTCCGCCCAGCCGCCCTCCGCCCCGCAGCCCGCCGGATCGCGGCCGACCGGACCGCAGCCCGCCGGATCGCCCGCCGCCCCGCGGCCCGGCACGCGGCGCAAGGCCACCGGCCGGCCGCCCCGGATCTCCCGGGAGGAGGTCGTCACCACGGCGCGCCGGATCGTGGACGAGGAGGGCGTCGAGCGGCTGACCATGCGCCGCCTGGCCACCGAGATCGGCAGCACGCCGATGGCGCTCTACCACCACGTCCGCGACAAGGAGGAGCTGCTCGTCCTGCTGCTGGACGACTACGCCGCGCGGACACTGCGACCGACCGAACTGCCGGCCGACCCGCGCGAACGGGTCGTCACCGCGGCGGCCGCCATCCACCAGGCGCTCGCCGCCTGCCCGTGGATCGTCGAGGTCCTGACCGGGGACAGCCTGATGTCCGCCCACTCCCTGTGGTTCGTCGAGCAGATCGTCGACGGCCTGGTCACCTGCGGCCTCTCGCCGGAACGGGCCGTCCAGGGCTACCGCGCGATCTGGTACTACACCGCCGGCGAGATCATGGTCCGCGCCACGGCCACCCGCCGCCGGCCCGCCGACGACCGCCCCACCCACCGCCAGCAGGTCTTCGCCGACCTCGACCCGGAGCGACTCCCCCGCCTGGCCGGACTCGCGGACCGCTGGGCACCGCTCACCGCCCAGGACACCTACCGGGACGGCCTCGACGCCCTGGTGGACGGCCTGCTCGCGGCCCGCTGAGCGGCTGCGCGGCCTTCCGCGCCCCGGCCCGCGGGGCGCCACGCAAAGGGCGCCGGCCGGCGGGGTTCCCCCACCGACCGGCGCCCACCCTGCGGACGGAACCCCGACCCCGCCGGTTTCCGGGGCCGTCGATCCCGTCAACTGCCGAAGAAGCCGAGCGCCCCCGCCGCGCAGACCCCGCCGGCCCCCATGAACACCGGGGTCAGCACCTTGATCTCCACCCAGCTGCCGGCCCGGAACCGCATGCCCTTCGGCGGCCCGATCGGGTACCAGCGCCGGCGCCCGAGCGGGATCGGCCACAGCACCGGGCAGCCCGAGACGGTCAGCGCGTCACCCAGGCAGTGCACCAGCGCGCCGAGCGCGATCGGCAGCCCGATCCACAGGTACTGCTGCCCAGGCTCCTCGAACAGCCACTGCGAGCCGTTGCCGGGCTTGTCGAGGACCTCCGCGAGCATCCACGCGCTGGCCGCCCCCAGCAGCCACACCAGGACGTCACTGGAGACCCGGGCCTGCCGCCACAGCAGACCCTCGATCGCCAGCACCATGTGCACGAACAGCACCACCAGCACACCCCAGCGGCCGCCGAACACGGCCACCGCCGCGGCGCCCGCCCCGCACAGCACCGCCCAGAGCCAGGTGTGCGTCAGCGTCCGGTGCCCGCCCGAGCGCCTCGGATCGCCCTTGCCCCGGGTGGCCTTGTACACCGCGTACGAGAGGTTGTCGATCACCTCGCACAGCGCCCGGGACACCGGCCCGAACGCCCGGGATATCGTCGCCGCCTTGTGGTCCAGGTCCGGCGCCAGCGCCGCCCCCGCGCAGATCAGCGCCCCCGCGAGCAGGACCGGCCAGGGCATCGGCTCCCCCATCCCGGCCGCCACCGCGCCCACCCCCAGCCATGCGGCCGCACCCGACAGCGAATGCGCCGGTCCCATCATGTCCGTACACCACCGATCCTCATCAGCTCGGTCCCCACCGCGAGGACCTGACGTCACGGCAGCCTATCCGTCCAAGATCACCGACCCCGCCCCTCGCCCCCGACCCGCTCCCCCCTTCCTTCCCCCTGATCCGGCCGGCCGGACCCCACCCGCTCCGCCCCGCCGGACCTCCGGCGCCCCGCAGATCAGGCCAGGGCCTTCTCCAGTGCGGCGAGGTAGCTGCGCATCATGTGGTCGCGGACGCCCTCCCCGTCCGGCGAGAACGCCGCCGCACCCAGGCCCTTGGCCCGGTCGGTCAGCCCGGTGACCAGCCCGACCTTCTCCGTGACGCGGCCCGAGGAGTCGATGTGGCGCAGCGCCTGGACATGGGTGAAGGCGGGCTCCGGGGGCAGCTCCGGGACGATGTCGTTGCCGTGCACGAAACGGTAGGTGCGGCCCCGCAGGCCCTTGTCGTACGCGGCGGCGAGCAGCCGGTCGCAGGTCCGGGGCTGGCCGAAGGTGTAGATGCCGTCGGCCGCCAGGCTCGGGTCCTCCAGGTCGAGCCGGGCGGCGACGAGCATGGCGAGGGCGCCGCCGAGGCTGTGGCCGGTGAACCAGACCGTCTGATTGTCGGTCCGCAGATCGGAGACGGCCTTGGCGACGTCCGGGTAGATCGACTCGAGGGCCTCGGCGAAGCCGTAGTGGACGTAGCCCGTCCGGGCGGGGCCGGGCCAGGGCGGGGTGGTGGCGTCGGTGAGCCAGTCACGGATCTGCGCGGGTTCGGTGCCGCGGAACGCGGTGACGATCATGTCGTCGCCGGCCATGGTGTAGGCCTGGGTGTCCTGGAGCGGGAACGGCGGGGTGAAGCGCGTCTGGTGGTGACGCACGGCGTCGAAGCCCCAGGCGTGGGCCTGCTCCTCGATCACGGCCTCGTCCTTGTAGGCGAGATCGGCGGCCTTCGCCAGCCAGTAGGCGTGCGGGAGACTGTAGCCGGTGGCCTGCTGGTCGAAGTCGGTGGGTACGGCCATGGGGGGACTCCTGCCGGGTCGTCGGACGGAACGGCGGATCGGCCCCCAGGCCCCGACCGGCATCCGCCGCCGGGTGCGCACCGCAGCGCCCTGGTGACCAGGAGTGACGCTACCCCGCGCACAGTTCGTGAGCGACCGGGCCGCACCCTCGCCCCCATCCGCCGGGCACCCGCGGCACGACACCCTCCCCGGGCACGCCCGCCCCGCCCCGCCAGGACCCGGCACAGGGAGCCCGCGCCCCTGCGCCCGAATCACCCGCCGATGCGGCAGCCACCAAAGCGGGCTGCGGCCGACCTTCTTCTGGAACCGGCGCGCCGGTGCGCACCCTGATCGCCGCGCGAGCGGAACGGGCCGGCCGCTACAACGCCTTGCAACGATCGGTGATCGGATCACACCCAAGGTCCTGACCGAGCACCTCCATTCACTGGAGAGCAACGGCCTGCCGACCCGGGCCGCAGGTCGGGGGCGTGTCGGTCAGGCGTCCGCGATGTCCGCTTTCGCCGTGCCGAGCATGAGGCCGGGGATCACGACGAGCCGCTCACCCGCCCCCAGGGCCACGCCCTCGGGAAGCCTGCCACGGTAGTCCTCCGTGAGGTCCCGGCCGATCACGGCGATGTCGCCGTTCGAGAGCTGCCAGATGTCCGGGCATTCGTCCCTGCCGTCGGACACGCCGAGTTCCTTGGCGGACTTCCCCAGTCGCTTCTCGAACGAAGCGGAAGGATCGGCTTGCCATTCACGGTCCACGGCTTCCCCCATTGGTGCTTCCTCCGACACGGAGCCTCGCACTCACATCCTATTAACTGACTGAAAGTCAGCACAGGGTTCCCCATGCGCCGTGCGCCCCTGCACGGTCGGCGTCACAACGCAGCGGCGTGGCCTCAGGGCGTGCGTGTTCCGTTGAGGTAGGCGAGGACAGCGAGGACCCGGCGGTTGTCGTCGTCGGAGGCGCCGAGGTCGAGCTTCGCGAAGATGTTGGAGGTGTGCTTGCTGACCGCGCCCTCGCTGAAGTGCAACCGTTGGGCGATGGCGGCGTTGGAGCGGCCCTCGGCCATCATCGCGAGGACGTCGCGTTCGCGCGGGGTGAGGAGGGCGAGGGGCTGGTCGTAGGCGTTGCGGGCGAGGAGGCGGGAGATGACCTGGGGGTCCATGACGGTACCGCCGGCGGCGACGGTGTGGACGGCGTCGACGAACTGGTCGGCCTTGGAGACCCGGTCCTTGAGGAGGTAGCCGACGCCGCCGGTGCCGTCGGCGATCAGTTCCCGGGCGTAGAGCTGTTCGACGTGCTGGGAGAGGACGAGGACCGGCAGGCCGGGCCGTTCGCGGCGGGCGGCGAGCGCGACCTGGAGGCCCTCGTCGGTGTAGGTGGGGGGCAGGCGGACGTCGACCACCGCGATGTCGGGGCGGTGGTCGGCGATCGCGGCGGCCAGTTCGGGTCCGCTCTCCACCGCGGCGACGATCTCGTGCCCGTGGGCACCGAGCAGCAGGGAGAGGCCGTCCCTCAGCAGGACGAGGTCCTCGGCGAGGACAACACGCACGGTAGCTCCATGATCAGCCTGGTCGGACCCCCCGGGGGGCTGGTCAGCGTGAGCGTACCGTCGAACGGGGCGAGCCTGCGCCGGATGCCCTTCAGGCCGCTGCCCGCGTCCGGGTCGGCGCCGCCGCGGCCGTCGTCGGTGACCTCGGCGCGGAGCAGTCCGGCGGCGTGGGTGAGGTGAACGGCGGCGTGCCGGGCGTCGCCGTGCTTGACGGCGTTGGTGAGCGCCT
The DNA here is from genome assembly GCF_053611565.1 of Kitasatospora sp. NPDC054795. Taxonomy (NCBI): domain Bacteria; kingdom Bacillati; phylum Actinomycetota; class Actinomycetes; order Kitasatosporales; family Streptomycetaceae; genus Kitasatospora; species Kitasatospora sp. NPDC054795. The sequence continues at coordinate 75,652 of NZ_JBSHAP010000017.1, read as the reverse complement.
CGCTGACCGCGAAGTAGACCGCCGACTCCACCGGCGCCTCGGCCCGTCCGGGCAGTTCGGTCCGCACCTCGACCTTCAGCGGGACGTCCAGGGCCAGCGCCCGCACGCCTTCGGCGAGGCCGCGTTCGGCGAGGACCGGCGGGTGGATGCCGCGCACCAGGTCGCGAAGTTCCTGGAGGGCCTGGGTGACGCTCTCCTGGGCGTCGGTCACCACCCGCTTGGCCTGCTCCGGATCACGGTCGATCAGTGCCGCCGCCGCGCCCAGACGCAGGCTCACCGCGACCAGCCGGGCCTGCGCGCCGTCGTGCAAATCCCGTTCGATCCGGCGCAGTTCGGCGGCCTGGGCCTCGGTGGCGTCCAGCCGGATCTCGGTGAGCTGCTCGACCCGCCGGGCGAGCCGGGAGCGTTCGGTGGGCCCGAGCAGGGTGCCGGTCCACCGGCCGTGCAGGCGCAGCGCGGGGCGTGCGAGGGCGAGCCCGGCGACGATCGGTACGGGCCCGAGGAGGCCGAGGAGCAGTGCGGGCAGGCCACCGAACGGCAGGTCGTACGGCAGCGGTGCCTGGACGATCCCGTACAGGCCGGTGCCGACCAGCAGCACGGGTACGGCCGCGACGGCGCCGCCGACCAGCGGGTCGGCGATCAGCCACAGGGCGTCGCGCCAGGTCGCCGGGTCGGTCCAGAGCCAGCGGACGCTCAGGGCCATGCCCGCGAACCAGCGGTTCCTGTGGTAGTCGTGGCCGGTCCAGTACCAGCCGTGGAGCGTGCGTTCCAGGGCCGGGCGCGGCCGGTACGGCGGCGGCACGGGCACCTCCGACCAGTGGCCGGCCGCCCACCGGCCCGCCTCGGCGGCGGAGCGGACCATCCGGGTGGCGGCCGGGAAGAGCGGGAAGATCCCGAGACAGCCCCAGAGCACGAAGGACAACAGGAAGACCGTCATCAGCGCCACCCCGACGGGTATCAGCAGCGTCAGGACGGCGAGCCGCCCGAGTGCCCGGGCGGCGGCGCGCAGCTCGCGGGCCGCGGCGCCCGGCTCGCGGACGGCGTCGGCCCATGCCCGGACAGCATCGGCCTGTTCACGGGCGTCGCCGCCGGGCCTACGGGCGTCGCTGCCCGACAGACGGGCATCGCTGCCCGGCTCGCGGGCGGCTGGGGTCTGCGGGCTGCTCACGAGTCCTCCGGTCGGGTTCGGTGGTGCGGGTCGTTCATGATCGCAGTCGTCCGCCCGGGCAGCCTGGCCCGCACCCGGCCCCGCATCCGCCCCGGTGTCGAACGCTGCTGACCACTGGTCAGCCGGTGGAACGACCCTCGCGCCACGAACAGCTCGACCCCGTCCACGGCCACCACCGAGCCGAAGCGCTCGCGCAGCCCCGACAACCGCAGTGCCGGGGCCCCCTGCCCCGCACCCGCCGCTTCCCGCACCTCGTCCTCCCCGCATCGTCACGGCCGCCCGCGGCATCGGGCGGCACGCGATCAACGCTAGGGACGGCGGGACGACGGCAGAATCCACCTGCACCCCCGCCGGGGGTGGGGCTGGGCCCACCCCGCCCCGCGGGCGCCTGCGCGGCCGGGGCGCGCCCCGGCCGCGCGGGGGGGGGCCCCGTG